>CAMOHW010000150.1 GCA_946615525.1 uncultured Clostridia bacterium
CCTGCCGATCCAACCAGACCGGCCGACGAGCAATATCTTTATACCTTTGCCGGCTGGAGTCCGGCGATCCTTCCCGCAACCAGGGACACTGCCTATACGGCAAAGTGGGAAAGAACACCGCAACAGGTGCAGGATACCAAGGGCAACTCCTACCAGATCGAGGTTGCCGGGGAAACGGTAACGGTCAAGGTCGAGCAGGAAGATCAGCACTCCAAAAACACCGTTGAACTGGATTTGAAGACCGTGATCGAGTTTGCCGCGGATGATGAAAAAACCATCACCCTGGAGCGCGACAACGCCGCCGTCAAACTGGAAGCAAAATCCCTGCAGGAGCAACTGCCCGGTCTGGGCGGCGTCCTGTGGAACAAGAACGAGGAGGAGCAGACCTTCCGGCTGGATTTTGTTGACGACGAAGGCAACGGCATGGAAACCGAACTTTCCTATCAGATAGAGCTTTCCTACGAGGAAAACCAGATCATAACGCTCTATTACGAGGAGGAAAGCGACGGCACGCAGCAGGAGATCCAGGGTTACTCGGTCGGAGCGACCGGACGGCTTGCCTACAACATTCAGGCAGGGAAAACGGTTGTTTGCAAGATCCGGTATAAGTTGAGTTACACGGCTTCCGGCGGAGCATATTATTCCAAACTTGCCGCGTCTGCCGAAGCAGGAGAATGGGTATTCCTTGACGCCGAGTGCGACTACGGATACGAGGTCAGCGGCGCGACCCTGACGCATGAAGACGGCAGCACCGAAGAGGTGGGACAACTGTTCTTTACCATGCCTGCCGAATCCCTGAACGTCGAACTGCATATTACGCCGATTGTCTATCATGTGGTGTTCGTATGCAGGGGCAATATTATTTCCGAAAAGGATTACAACTTCGGAGAACCCATCGAGGTGCCCGAAAATCCGAGCTTGCCGGATGAAGGCGAGATCCGGTATGAGTTCAGCAAATGGTCGCCGCAGGTCAGCGAGACCGCAACCGGAAAGGACCGGGAACTGATCTACGAGGCATTCTTCTCCATTGGCTCCTCCACTCCCAAGGAGGCAGGCAAGATCAGCGTGTGGCGGTTCATCTTTTCGCCTGTTTTCCTGGGCGCAATGGCGATTCTTGTCATTTTTGTCGGCGGAATCGTTTGGATCATTTTGCGGGTCAAAAAGGTCCGTCGCCGCAAACGCGCCATGAAGAATATGGAAAAAGAAGCGGCTGCGCTGGAAAGCGCCCGGATGGGAACCGACAAGAAAGACTGATCAAAAACGGGACTGACCTTTTTTGCGCTTTGCAAAGAAGATCAGTCCCGATTCCAAAATGAACCCTGATTTTTATACAGGGAAGAAGGAGGATGCCCATTCCGGGTCCAGGAAAAACTCCTGCGTTCCCTCACCCTGCGGAAAGGTGATCCTGCGGCAGGCAAGCAAAATGCCTTTCTGCCCGCAATCGCCGGGCAGGGCGTGCCCTCCGTAGCGGCGGTCGCCCAAAACCGGATGCCGGCGCGCGGCAAACTGCACGCGGATTTGGTGGGTCCTTCCGGTCACCGGCGTTACGGAAACAAGAGAGATCTCTCCGAACTCCGGGTGAAGGCAGGTTGTGATCGTCCGGTAGCGAAGAACCGCTTTTTTCACGCCGCGGCGATCCTTACCCACAACAAACACCTTGTTTTTCGATCGGTCGTAAAAGAGCAGGTCGCGGAGCTCGCCCGCTTCGCTTTCGGGCTTACCCGAAACGGCGACAAGATATTCTTTTTGCAAACTGCCTGTGCGGGAGAGTTCCGAAAATCGTGCGGCGGCTTCCGGAGTTTTGGCATAGAGGATCAACCCGCCGACCTCACGGTCCAGCCGGTGGATCACACCGGCGTATCCGCCGTTTTGCGCTGCCAAACGGTCGGCAAGTCCGTGTCCGTTTTCCTGCTCGCTCACCATTCCGGCGGGCTTGTTGACTACCCAATACTGTTCGTTTTCAAATAGGATTTTCAAAACGGTTTCCTTTCTGAAAAGAGGATGATATGAAAGATTTGTTATGTGCAGAAACCCTGATTGCTTCCTGCCGCTTTTTGCCGGAGGAGCGCGTCTTTTTCTTTGAGGAGTGCGCCTCTACCAACGCCGCGGCAAAGGAATGGGTCAAAGCGGGGCATACCGGCAAAGCCCTGTTTGCCGCCGCCGCGCAGACCGCCGGCAGGGGAAGAATGGGAAGAACTTTTTATTCCCCAACGGGCGGCGTTTATTTTACGGCGGCCCAAACGCTTGACGGCGTGCCGGATCCGGTGGGCATCACCTGTGCCGCCGCCGTGATGACCATGCGGACGATCCGGGAGCTTTGCGGGCTCCAATGTGAGATCAAATGGGTCAACGACCTTTTGTATCAAGGCAAAAAAGTGTGCGGCATTTTAACCGAGATGGTCACCTGTGGTGAAAAAAGTGCAGTTTTGGTCGGCATTGGCGTCAATTTGCGCCCGGCGGCTTTTCCGCCGGACCTGGTCCGGATCGCCGGCAGTCTGGGGGACGAGAACACCTCGCGCGCCGACCTGATCGCCGGAATTGCCGAGCGATTGTTTGCCTATCTGGATCACCCCGCGCCGGAGCAATGGCTGGAAGATTATCGCAAACATTCCTGCGTGCTGGGCAAGCGCATTGCCTTTTTGCGGGAAGGGGATTGGATTTCGGCGACCGCGCTTGCAATCGCCGGGGATGGCGGACTGCTTGTCCGGAGCGCGGACGGGGAAGAAGTATTGCGCACCGGGGAGGTTACCCTGCGCTTGACTTAAAACAACCAAAACGGCTGTTGCGCCAAAACCGCGACAGCCGTTCTTTGTTTTGTTATTTTTTTACAAACTCTTTGTAAATGGCGTTGGTCGCGGCCTCCAGGTCGGATTCCTCCACACCCACAATAATGTTGAGTTCGCTCGACCCCTGGTCGATCATACGAATGTTGATGCCCGCGTTGGAGATGGCGTCGCAAACGCGCGCCGCGGTGCCTTTGGATTTGACCATTCCGCGTCCCACAACGGCAAGCAGGGAAAGACCGTCCTCAATCACAATGCTATCCGGGCGCACCATGCGGTTGATGGCGGAGAGCAAGCGCTCGCGCCAGGGTTCAATCGCCGCCGTGGCAACCACCACGCTCATGGTGTCAACGCCGGAGGGCAGATGTTCAAAGGAGATCTCGTATTCTTCCAGCACTTCCAGAACGCGGCGACCAAACCCGATCTCGGCGTTCATCATATCTTTTTCAATGGTGATGACCGAAAGGCCTTTCTTGCCGGCAATACCGGTGATCACGGTGTCGGCGTC
>CAMOHW010000151.1 GCA_946615525.1 uncultured Clostridia bacterium
GAGAGAAATGTGTGTGGATTTTCCGACGCCGCTTTTTGCCGCAAATGCAAAAGCTTGTCCGTTCACCTCAACAACGGCGGAATGCAGGATGAACACGCCGTATTCCGGCATTTTTTCGCAAATATGCCGGTAGATGCAAATGCTTTCGCAATACCCGGGGGAATGCGGTCCCTGCGCTTGCTCCTCGGCAATTTCCCGGTCGGTCGCCTGAACTTCAAAGTCGGCTTCCTCGCCGGGAACGATGTATCCAAGCTCCCCGCACTGCCGCTCGATGAACGGATATTGATTGTGGATCCGAATGCGTTTTTCGGCGAGTTCAATGACAAACATTCCGTTCTCCTTTCATTTTTCGGCATGAGGCGGGAGCTATTGTTTTCAGTATATCATCTCTTTTTCGGTTTGTCAACCGAAATGCGGATTTTTTGCGGTTTTGGCGGCATTTTTACAAATCCTTTTTCATAAACTAAAACAAAAACCTTAAAGAAAGGATGCTCAAAATGCAAGCCTATTACCCGGAAGGAATATTGACTGATACGCCGGAAAATTCGGAACTGACCTCCTCGCTTGCCGGACTGGAATACGCCATGGCAAACCGCAAACTTGTAGAAGGCAGGGCGATTCTTTGCGACGAGGATTTGACATTGCACATTGATTTTGGCGCCTGCCGCGGCATCATGCCAGCGGATGAGGTACTGTTGCGCCGCAACGACGAAGCGCGAAAGGATATTGCCGTGATCTCCCGCGTTGGAAAACCGCTTTCCGCGGTGGTAACCGGCTTTGAAAAGCGCGGCGGTGAAACGGTGGCGCTCCTTTCCCGGCGGCTGGCGCAGGAGGATTGCCGCCGCGAATACCTTTCCGCTTTGCGTCCGGGCGACCTGATACGCGCCCGCGTGACCCATTTGGAGCCCTTTGGCGCCTTTTTGGATATTGGTTGCGGGATTGTGTCTCTTTTAACGGTGGATTGCATTTCGGTTTCGCGCATCTCCCACCCGTGCGACCGGCTTTGGGTGGGCATGGATCTAACGGTCGCCGTCAAATCCATTGACCCGCTCTCCGGGCGCATTTACACCACCCTGCGCGAGCTGCTTGGCACCTGGCAGGAAAATGCCGCGCGCTTTTCGGTCGGGCAAACGGTAACCGGCATTTTGCGGAGCGTGGAACCCTACGGTATTTTTGTAGAACTTGCCCCAAATCTTGCCGGGCTTGCCGAACCGCACAGCGAAAAACACGCCGCCGAACTGCGCGCGCAAATCGGACGGGGCGCGGCAGTTTACATTAAAAATATTCTGCCCGAGCGCATGAAGATCAAGTTGGTGCTGATCGACACCGGATTTCCGCCCCCGCGCCCGAAAGAACTTTCCTATTTTATCGATCTTCCCGAAACGGCGCATCTTTCCGACTGGACTTTTTCTCCACCCGAATCCCAAAAACAGATCAAAACCGATTTTGACATCTGCATATAAGGGCTATTCCTCCTCGTCGCTGCTATCAATATTGTCAACTCCGCCGCGCAACAAATATTCAAAGCAAACAGAATCGTCGTTCTCCACGCGCACGCCCAGCATATGCAAATAGCGAACGCTTTCATATTCGTATGTGGAAAGCGGGCGATCCAACGAGTCCAGCGATTGGGCGCAAACCAACGGTTCACCATCCTCGGCAAAACCGCTGACGATCATGGTGTGCGACCAATCGGTTCCCATAGCGGCAATTTGAATCACATCTCCAATTTCAATTCCTTCCTTGCTCGTTTCCACCGCAAAAGGACCAATGCCGCCGTTGCGCCGTTCAAAGGCGGGGGCACCGGTCATAAAATCGTAAAAATACTGCACCCCGCTCCAAGCCGGTGCGCGATCCTCCATGGAGATATAATACCATCCGAAATCGGCGGTATAGTTCATCACGCAACTGCCGGCAAGAATACATTGCGAAACAAAATTGGTGCAGTTTCCACCCTGCTCGGTAAAATCCGAAAACAGCGGGTTGCGTCCAAGCGCCCAGGCACGCGCGTAGGAGACCGCACGATCTCTACGATAAGGTTCAATCACCAACACAAAGCATCACCTCCCGTTTCGTTGGCAGGATATGCGTATGGGAAGGACAATGTGAACAAGAAAAGTCCCCGAACTACAAGTTCGGGGACTTTTCTGATTTTCGTGTTACATTGTACCGCGAATCAGCGCAAAAACGACAAGGACAATGGCAAAAACGCCTACCAAAGCCAATGTGGCAACCACTCCGGGTGTCATGGCACCCGAATATGTCTTTTTCTTGCTCCGTCTTCTATCCATGCAGATTGCGCTCCTTTCAAAGGAAAAATCGCTCTGTTGTATATTGTAATCATTTTGTCGGAAAATGTCAAGTAAAAAATTAATGATATTATTTTTTTCGGAACGATTGACAGACTTTCAAAAATATGATATACTGTTTTCAGGCAATTTGCTACTGAATTTTACATAAAAAGGAGATTTGACCTATGAAAAAATGGAGATGCCCGATTTGCGGCGAAATCATTGAATCTGAAACCAGACCCGAAAAATGCCCCCGTTGCCGCGTTCCCGGCGAAAAGTTGGAAGAAGTTGTTGAAGGCGAAATGAGCTGGGCAACCGAACATGTTGTTGGGATTGCAAAAGAAGCTCCCGCTGATATCATTGACGATCTGCGCGCAAACTTCAATGGAGAGTGCTCCGAAGTTGGTATGTATCTGGCAATGTCCCGCGTAGCCGCACGTGAGGGTTACCCCGAAATTGCGGAATACTGGAAGACCGCCGCTTTTGAGGAAGCCGAACACGCCGCAAAATTTGCCGAACTGCTTGGCGAATGCCTCACCGATTCCACCGCCGAAAACCTGAAGGTTCGCGTTGCCGCCGAAAACGGTGCGACCGCAGGCAAATTTGACCTTGCAAAGCGTGCAAAAGCCCTCAATCTGGACGCCATTCACGATACCGTTCACGAAATGGCAAAAGACGAAGCCCGCCACGGCAGAGCTTTTGAAGGCCTTTTGAAGAGATATTTCGGGAAATAATAAAATAATAAAATAAAGCAGATCTTTGGGGAGAACAACCTTTTTCAAAAAGCGTTTTTCTCCCCTCTGCATCATCTGCCAAATTAAAAAAGTTAAAAAACAGTTTGGAAATTACAAATCAATAAAAGGAGCTTTTTATGAAAAAGTTGTTGATCATCCTTATGGTAGCAGTGCTTGCGGTAACGCTTGCCTCTTGCGGCGATCTTCTCTCCTTCCTTTCCGGCAATAATGGAGGGAA
>CAMOHW010000152.1 GCA_946615525.1 uncultured Clostridia bacterium
TGTGTATTAGATGCAGGTAATTACATATTACATTTCATTCCATCAACAAGTACAGCATCAAGACCAAATTATACACAATTAAAATATTATGTAAAAATTGGATTATATAAGAATCAAAACAACATAACTGAATATGATGTTATAACATTAGATAATTGTGTTTCTAAAAACAACACTTCTGTTTTATATGAGTTTAATGTTCCACAAGATGACACATATTTCTACGGGCGGAGGTGCTTCGCTCGAGTTCCTGGAAGGGCTGGAGCTCCCTGGTATTGCCTGCCTGCAGGATAAATAAAGAACATCGGAAAGGGAAGAAAGCTATGAGAAGAACGGTAATTGCCGGCAACTGGAAAATGAATTTTACCCCCTCCGAGGCAAAAGCGTTTATCAATGCCGTTAAGCCCCTGGTTGCAGGAAAGAACGGCTGTGACATTATCTTTTGCGCTCCCTATGTGACCATTGCCGCCGCGCAGGAAGCCGCAAAAGGAAGCAACATCAAAATTGGTGCCGAGAATGTGCACTTTGCAGAAAAAGGCGCCTACACCGGCGAGGTTTCGGCAAAAATGCTGACCGAATGCGGCGTAGAGTACGTCATTATCGGTCACTCGGAACGCCGCCAATACTTTGGCGAAACCGACGAGACTGTCAACCTGCGCACCAAAGCGGCGCTTGCCGCCGGCATGAAGGTTATCCTCTGCCTGGGCGAGGTCAAGGATCAGCGGCTTTCGGGCATCACCGACGAGGTGGTTGCTATGCAGACCAAACTGGACTTGAAGGATGTAACCGCTGAGGAGATGAAGAACATCATCATCGCCTACGAGCCGGTTTGGGCAATCGGCACCGGGCTGACCGCAACGCCGGAGCAGGCGGAGGAAACCTGCGGCGTCATTCGCAAAACTTTGGCGGAGATTTACGGCGAGAAAGTTGCCGAGGAAACTACCATTCAGTATGGCGGTTCCATGAACGAGAAAAACGCCGCCGAACTGCTTGCCAAACCCAATGTGGACGGCGGACTGATCGGCGGAGCTTCGCTGGTTCCCGAAAAATTTGCCGCCATCGTTGACGCGGCACAGTAAAAAGAAAAAAACAAAAAACCGGAAGGAAAATCCTTCCGGTTTTTGTATTTTTATTGTGGCTTATTGTTCGTTCAAATCCGAAAGTGCCGCGCCGATAACGGTGCCGAACTGCGCGTTTTCGGGGATGTGGAAGCGAACACCGAAACTATCCGAAAGGTTTTCAAACACCTTTTGAATGGGAGCGATTGAGGTCAGGTTTCCGGTCAATACAATGTCGGAGATCTTGTTGGCGCGCGCCGCGAAAATGGCAAGCATAGCAACCGTTTCGGCAATCATATTGGCAACGCCCAGCGCAAGGTCGGCGGGGGTTGCAAGGTCGGAGACGTTGCCAAAGTTCGCGGCGGTCAGGTTTTCATTGATCCCACCGTAAAGATGGTTCCGCGAAATGTCCTTGATGCGCAGGTCAATGTTTGCAAGGTCGCCGTCCTTGGCAAGTTGTTCAATGTGGTCAATGTTGTCAACGCCCAAAAGTTTGCGGCAAAGCCCAACCAGTGTGCCGCCGCCCATACCAGTACCACCCAGGTATTCGGTGGTTGCCTTTTCGCCGTCAAATTTGGCGTGGATCAGCGCCGTTCCGGTCCCAAGACTGACCACAATGGCGTCTTTCAAGCCGGAAAGCCAAAGTCCGCCAATGCCAATGCAGGTAAACTCCGGCACTTTTTTGCAGTCCAGGTCATAAATCGGTTTGGTCAAAAAGGTGGAGCCGGCTCCGGTGACCAGAATACGGTCAATTTCCGAAAGTTCCAGGCCGTTCTGCGCGGTAAACTTGCCAAATGCGCCGTAAACCGAGGTCAAGGGGTCGGTCGCTTTTACAAATTGCGGAGCAATGATTTGCGGTTTTTTGCCGTCCTGTTTGCAAAAACCGACGATTTTGGTCGTCGTTCCGCCAACATCAATGCCAATTACAGTTTTTTTCATGCTGTTGCCTTCCTTTCCTGCTTTGTTCAAGGGGCGAAAAAAGAATCTGCCATTATTATAGCATACCCTTGCTTTTTTTGCAAGCTCATGGTATAATTTATATGGTATTTTTTTGAAAATCCGAAAAAAGGAGGGGGAGCAAATGGCGTTTGACGCAGGAATGCTGGCGGCATCGCTTGCCGAGATCCGTAAAACGGCGCTGGGTGCGCGTGTTGAACGGGTATTTATGCCCGCGCGGGATGAGATTGTGCTTGCCCTTCGCCTTCCCGATGGTGGAAAGCGCCTGCTCATCAACGCGGGAGCAAACCATCCGCGTGTCGGCTTTTCGGAAATCTCCAAAGAAAATCCGGCAACGCCTCCCATGCTCTGTATGCTCTTGCGCAAGCATTTGCAAGGGGCAAAACTTGCGGCGGTGCGGCAAGTGGGCTTTGAGCGCGTTGCGGTTTTGGAGTTTGACGCCCGCGACGAAATGGGATTTTCCACGGTGCGAAAACTCTACTGCGAAATCATGGGGAAATACAGCAACCTGGTCTTTACAGACGGCAACGACAAAGTCCTCTCGGTGCTCAACCCGGTGGATTTCTCTACTTCCTCGCGCCGCCAGGTCTTGCCCGGAATGGCCTACGAACTCCCCCCGTCACAGGAAAAAATCGATCCCATCACCGTAGGAGCGGAGCAGTTTGAAGAACTGTTTGCCTCGACTCCGCGTGATGCAAAAGCCGAAAAATGGATTCTTTCTGCTTTTTCGGGTATCAGCGCCGCCGTTGCGCGGGAAATCGTTTTTCGGACAACCGGGAGCGTTGACGCACCGGTTTTGCAATGCCCCGCCAAAGATTTGAAAGCCCGCTTTTTTGAAGTGATGAACGCAATCAAAGAAGAGGCGTTCGTTCCCACTTTGGTATTGGATGGGACCACCCCGGTGGAATACGCTTTTTTGGAACTGACGCAATATACCGGCTACGAAATCAAGCCTTTTTCTTCGGCAGGAGAGCTTTTGGACGCCTTTTTCGGCGCCCGTGAAAAAGCCGAGAACATTCGCCGCCGTTCTACCGACATTTTGCATTTGCTCGGCAACGCCGAGGCAAGAATCGGGAAAAAATTGCACCTGCAACGCGCGGAACTTGCCGAATGCGAGAAAGGAACGCTCTACAAAAAGCAGGCGGACTTGATCACTGCCAATCTCCATGCCATTCCCGCAGGAGTCTCGCGTGTGGAGTTGACCGATTACGAG
>CAMOHW010000153.1 GCA_946615525.1 uncultured Clostridia bacterium
AGGTCCTGCCGGTCACATCCGGCGCATCCTCGGTCACTGCCAGGATGGCGGCGGGGGCGGTAGAAGCGGGCTTTGTTTCCTCCGCTTGCTTACTCTTTGGCTCCTTTTTGCTTTCTGCTTTTTGCGGTTCTTTTTTGATCGTTTTTGGCTTTTCAACCGGTTCCGGTTGCTTTGCTACGACCGGTGTTTCAACGTTATCTTTTTCCGGATCGTCTTTTTGATCCTGCAAAAATGCAGCGTGTAGTTTTTGCAAAAGTTCGTCCGCTTTTTGGCGGTCATTCTCTTTGCTCATCGGCAAGGGCTCCTTTCATTCAAAGTTGGAAGAAACTTATTTTAGGTGGTGTTGCCTTGCCGCTTCCGCCAACAGAATGGCGGCGGCGGTGGAAACATTGAAGGAATTGATTTTTCCGTAAAGCGGAATGGAAAGCACACCGTCGCAGGTCTTGCGAACGATTTGAGAAACGCCGTTCCCCTCGCTTCCCATCACAATGGCGCAGGGACCTTTCAGGTCTGCGTCATAAATATTGGTTCCGTCCGCTTCCGCGGCGTAAACCCAAATCCCTTTTTCTTTCAGCGCGTCAATAGTGGAGGCAATGTTTGCCACCTTTGCAATGGCAAGATGCTCCAGCGCTCCGGCGGACGCTTTTGTTACCAGCGGCGTCAGCCCGACGGCGCGGCGCTTGGAAATGATCAACCCGTGCGCGCCGCAACACTCGGCACAGCGAATGATGGCGCCCAGATTATAAGGATCGGTCACTCCGTCGCACAGGACGATCAGCGGGTCCTCTCCGCGCTCTTTTGCAATGGTGAGAATATCCTCCACGGTGCAATAGTCTTTCTCGGCGGCAAAGGCAATAATTCCCTGGTGCGGTGCAAAGCCGGCAATGGCGTCCAGTTTCGGCTTTTCGGTTTCCACTACGGGAATGCCGCGCTCGATCGCCTGGGCTACCAGCACAACAATAGAGCCGGTGCGCTCGCCTTTTTGCACCAACAGTTTGTCCACGGCTCTGCCGCCCTCCAAAAGTTCGCGAACGGCGTTTCTGCCGATCACGGCGTTGCTTTCGGTCGGCACAGGATCCCGAGGAGTTCTTCGGCTGTTCTGCATAGCGTTTTCCCGGCGAATATTTTCGCGCGATTGCGGTTTGTTTTTTTGCATGATGTAACCGTTCCTTTTGCAAAAAAATGCGAATTGTGACAAGCAAAAGCGCTTGTCCACAGAGTTTATTATAACATATAATCTACTGTTTGTGTAGTTTTTTTTGAAAAAAATGGGGAAAAGAGCGCATTTTTCATCGACAAAATTTGCAGAAAAGCCGATCCCCGTGTTTTTTCTCCAAAGGTCTTGCAAAAAGAGGGAAAGATTGCTATAATGATATGGAAGTCAAAAAAGCGGGAGAAACCACATTGAACGAGATTAGCAAAGAGATCAATCGAAGAAGAACATTTGCCATTATTTCCCACCCGGACGCCGGCAAAACTACGCTGACCGAAAAGTTTTTGCTCTACGGCGGCGCGATCCAGACCGCCGGTTCGGTCAAAGGGAAGGCCTCCGACCGCCATGCCGTTTCGGACTGGATGGAAATGGAGAAAAAAAGAGGTATTTCCATTACCTCTTCGGTTATGCAGTTTGAATACGAAGGATATTGCATCAACATTCTGGATACCCCCGGGCACCAGGACTTTTCGGAGGACACCTACCGCACGCTTATGGCGGCGGACAGCGCCGTAATGGTCATTGACGCGGCAAAGGGCATTGAGCCGCAAACGCGCAAACTGTTCAAGGTTTGCGCTATGCGCCATATTCCCATTTTTACATTCATCAACAAGTTGGATCACGAAGCGCGCGATCCCTTTGACTTGATCGACGAACTGGAAAAAGAGTTCGGCATTGGAACCTACCCTATGAACTGGCCGATCGGTTGCGGTGTTGGATTCAAAGGCGTTTACGACCGTGAAGGACACAAGATCCTCGCTTTTGGGGATTCTCACCGCGGGCGCGACCGTCTGGCATCCATTGACTGTGACATCAATGACGTAGAAAAAATGGATCAGCTGATCGGCTCCTACGCCCGGGAAGAACTGGTGGGGCAGATCGAACTTTTGGACGGTGCCTCGTTTGATTTTGATTTGGAGCAGGTGCGAAACGGAAAATTGAGCCCGGTCTTCTTCGGGTCGGCACTCAACAACTTCGGCGTAGAGTTCTTTCTGGAGCATTTTTTGAAGATGACTACCGCCCCTCTGCCGCGGGTGACCGAGGCGGAAACGGTGGATCCTTTCTCGCCCGATTTTTCTGCGTTTGTCTTCAAAATCCAGGCAAACATGAACAAGGCCCACCGCGACCGCATTGCCTTTTTGCGGATCGTTTCGGGCAAGTTCGAGCGGGACGAAGAATACTTTCACGTGCAGATGGGTAAGGAGATCAAGCTTTCCCAGCCCCAACAAATGATGGCACAGGAGCGTGCCGGAATTACCGAGGCGTATGCCGGCGATATCATTGGCGTGTTCGACCCCGGCATTTTCTCCATTGGCGACACCGTTTGTGCCAAGAACCACAAAGTGCGTTTTGAGGGCATTCCCACATTTGCACCCGAGTGCTTCATCATGGTGGAGCAAACCGACAGCATGAAGCGCAAACAGTTTGCCAAGGGAATGAACCAGATCGCTCAGGAGGGCGCCATTCAGATCTTTACCGAGCCGGGTGGTGGTTTGGAGCGTGTTTATGTCGGCGTTGTGGGCACTTTGCAATTTGATGTTTTGGAATCCCGTATGAAATCCGAATACGGTGTCACCTACAAACAATATCCGCAAAGTTACCAATATATCCGCCGCATTTCCAACGGTGCCGATCCGCAAAAATTGCACCTGTTCGGTGTGAAATGGGTCCAGGACTTCCGCAGGCACGACTTTTTGCTCTTCAACAGCGAATGGCAGGTCGGGCATACTTTGGAGGATAATCCCCAACTGGAACTGGTCGAGTTTGGAAAATAAACAAAAGAAAAAAGCGGGAGCGCCAATGCGCTCCCGCTTTTTTTGCATTATTGGAAGAAGATATAACCGTATTTTCTGGCTTCTCTGCTGGTATAAATCGTGTATTCCGAGGTGGAGTAAAGTTCAAGCGAATCGCTTCCAATGTAGAACTCTGCCGCGGTAATCCCTTTTGCTTTCAAGTAGAGAACCAAAGCAGCCAAATCGCCTTGATTTTTGATTACA
>CAMOHW010000154.1 GCA_946615525.1 uncultured Clostridia bacterium
TGTTTTGGGATAAACTGCCCGAGTTCCCCAAGGTGGTGACCGCCCCGCTCCGCCAACCGTTGGAGGATCGCCGCGTGACGATCACCCGCGCCTCCGGCCGCCTGACCTTCCCCTGCTCCTTTATGCTGGTGGCGGCAATGAACCCCTGCCGGTGCGGATATTTCGGGCATCCCACGCACCCCTGCACCTGCAAACCGGGGGATGTTGCCCGCTATCTTTCGCGCGTCAGCGGACCTTTGATGGACCGCATTGACATTCAAATCGAACTTCCCTCGCTCCCCTACGAAACCATTTCCACCGAGGACGAAAAAGCCGAGCGCTCGGAGACCATCCGCGCCCGGGTGAGCGCCGCCCGCGCGTTTGCGCGCGACCGTATGGCGGAACGCCCGGAGATCTTTTGCAACGCACAACTGGACCCCGCCGGCATTCACCGCTATTGCAAGGTGGACGCCGCGGCGTCGGCTCTTTTGAAGAACGCTTACGACCGGCTTGGTTTGAGCGCCCGCGGCTATGATCGCGTCCTGCGCGTTGCCCGCACCATTGCCGATCTTGCCGCAAGCGAGCAGATCCGCATGGAGCACGTTGCCGAGGCAATTCAGCTGCGTTCACTGGACCGCAAATACTGGCAATAAAAAACGCGCCCCTTTTTGGATTTTTTCCTTGACAGGGGGCACCGGAAATGTTATAATGATACCGAAGAACACCGTTTGGGCACCATTCGGCGGAAAGGAGGCGCACATGGCATTTTTTGATATGCACACCCATTTTCTTTGCGGCGTTGACGACGGCGCAAAGGACGAACATGAGTCGCACGCCCTGCTCCGCATGGCGTATGCGGACGGCACCCGCGCCATTTGTCTGACGCCTCATTTCAGCCCCTACCTGTTTGGCGACACCTCCGCCGCTTCCGAGCGCGCCTTCGAGCGCTTGCGCGAATATGCCGCCGAGGAGTTCCCCGACCTGGAACTTTACCTGGGACACGAACTGGGCTATTATGACTCCTGCCTTTCGGCACTCAGCGACGGCCGTTGCCGCACCCTTGCCGGGAGCCGCTACCTTTTGGTGGATTTTCCCGCCGGTGTTCCCTTTTCAACGCTGCGCCAGGGAATGGATCGCCTTTTGCAAATGGGCTATACCCCCGTCCTGGCTCACGCCGAGCGTTACCGCGCCCTGAAACACCATCTGAAATGGCTTGCCGAGTTTGTCATTTGCGGCGGATATGTTCAGCTCAACGCCAGCAGTGCCACCGGAGAATACGGAAAGTTTGAGCAAAAACAGTTCAAAAAGATCGTTCAAGCCGACCTGGCGCACGTTATTTCCTCCGACGGGCACAATACCGAAACCCGCAAACCGCTAATGTCGGTCTGCCTGCCGATCCTGGAAGAACTGCAAATCAGCCCCGAAAAAATCCACCGCCTGACTTGGGCAAACGCCTATGCCATTGTGCACAACAAACGAATATAACAAATCAAAACCGTTGAGAAGGGGCCTTTGAAAAGGTTCCCTTCTTTTTTGCCCCGCCGCGCCGCCTGCCCGGCAACGCCGGGCAGACAATCAAAAAAAGAGAGCCAAAACGGCTCTCTTTTTTTTGGGAAGCCCGCACCGCGGACCGCGGCGGGGGGAAACAACGGCACAACTGAGATCACATCCGGAGCAAAAAAATAAAACCCTTTCAAAAACTCCAAAAAACCTTGTTTTGGAGTTTTTGAAAAGGATGGGGAGCGCGAGGGGAGGGACTTTCTCTCCTTCCTTCCCCTCTCCTCTTCATCCCCCTAAAATCCAGTTGGCAAGGCGGAACAAGAGCGGGATCACTCCGCAGAGGACGAACGCGACAAGCGTTGAGCCCACGATGGAGAGCGCGGCGGCGAGGATCCCGGAGCCGCGATTGGCAAAGCGGAACCCGGCGCGGTCGCAAAGCGCTTTGGGAATATAGAAGCGATCGGTTTCAAAGTTCAAGGGAGCCGTTGCAGGCGCCTTGTCCGAGACCGCCTCGGTTGCTTCGGACGGTGCAGGTTCTTCTGCCGGTTCCGCGTTTTCGGCGGGCGCAGGAGCGGAAACAACGGCAGGTTCGGCGTTTTCAGGGGTAGATGGTGCGGTTTTTTCGGGAGTTGAGAGCCGTTCGACCAGCGAGGGGCGCGCCTCACCGGTCTCGGGATCGGTTTCTACCGAGACATCGGGGATCGGCGTTCCGGCAACCGTCTTTTCACCGTCCCCGGGGCGCGCGAGCAGTTTTGCCAAAGCGCCGCCGCGGGAAAGATCGTAGCGCACCGCGGCGTTTTTGGGATAGCCCGCCTCGGCAAGCGTTACGGCGTGTTCCGCGTCAGTTGCCCCCATGGCAAGCAGACGGCGGATCAGTCCCCCGGGCACCGCTTTGACAAACACCATGACAACGGCGGCGACCCAAAAGGCGACCAAAAAGGAAAGGATCCAGTTGCGCGCCGTTTTGCCGGCGGTGGGAGAGAGCGGGATTTTGGAATACTCGGAAAAGGAAACCGCAAACACACGCTCGCCCAAAAAGGTGAAGACCTTGTCCACCCAGGAGCCCTGATACCAGGCGACAAAACGCTCCCAAACGGTGGAATAATTCAAGGAAAAACGCATAAAATCCTCCTTGTTTTTCTAAAAAGCAGACCGGTTCGGTGCGAAAAACCGAATACAGGGCGCACCGAACCGGAAAATGCAGGATTATTTCTTAATAATGTCAATGCCCAGATACTTGCGCAGGACCTCCGGAACGGTGACCGAACCGTCGGCGTTTTGGTTTTGCTCGACCAGTGCCGGGAAGATGCGGCTGGTGGCAAGTCCGGAGCCGTTGAGCGTATGCACATACTCGGTTTTGCCGTTCTCGCGCTTGACGCGCACCATGCCGCGGCGCGCCTGATAATCGCGCCCGTTGGAAACCGAGGAAACTTCCTTGTAGCCGTTCATGGACGGAATGTTGATTTCAATATCATAGGTCCGCGCCATGGTGGAAGCGCAGTCGCCGGCGGCGAGCTTGACGGTGCGGAAATGGAAGCCCAGCCCCTTGACCAGGTTTTCGGCATTGCCGACCAGCTCCTCAAACGCCTCGTCGCTCTTTTCGGGCAGGGTGTATTGCACCATTTCCACCTTGTTGAACTGGTGGCCGCGCACCATGCCGCGCTCGTCGGCCCGGTGGGAACCGGCCTCGCGACGGAAGCAGGGGGGGTGGCTGAAATACTTTTT
>CAMOHW010000155.1 GCA_946615525.1 uncultured Clostridia bacterium
CTCAAACTTTTGGCAGAAACTCACCCGGCTGAACCGGAAACCGAGTGGAAAAAGCTGAAAAACTATATTGGAACGCTCCGCAAGCTCAAAGCGCTCTGTCAGGACACGCTTTGCAAGAATGAAGCGGGGGAGGAGCAGGGCTACGCACTTTATCACGGCGCGCTTCCAGGACTTTCCGATTCCGTTTCGGCTTGCCGTTCCTGGGCGGAGGATTGGCTTCGCAAACATCCGGAGGACGAGGTCGAAGCGCCACTTGTGCAATTCCTGACACCTTTGCGCCGCATGGAGGCGATCCAGCCCTATTTTGACGAGCGTTTTCTCTCTTACATCACGGTCCTGAACGGAGATATTTCGGTACGCCTGATTTGTTTGGACCCTTCCGAGATCCTTTCCCAAAAACTCTCGCTTGCCCATTCTGCGGTGCTGTTTTCGGCAACGCTTACGCCGCTGGATTATTTTTCCGACATTTTGGGCGGCGGTAAAAAGGCAATCAAAATTGCGCTTCCGTCCCCCTATCCCACCGAGCATCTCTGCCTTGCCGCAGTTACCGGTTTGAGCGTGCGGTATGAGGACAGGGAAAAGTCGGTGCGCAAATTGGTGGGAGTAATCGCGGCAAGCGCTTCCGGAAAGGCGGGGAATTATATCGTTTATTTTCCGTCCTACGACTATATGGAAAAGGTCCATGCGGCATTTGTCAAAAAATATCCGCAGGTAACCACTGTTTTGCAAACGCGCGGTATGACCGCAGAGGCAAAAGAGACCTTTTTGAACGCCTTTGTTGATGATGGCGCCCTGCGCATTGGTTTTTGCGTTTTGGGCGGCTCGTTTTCGGAGGGGGTGGATCTTCCGGGCGGGCGATTGATCGGCGCAGTGGTAGTGGGTGTTGGTCTGCCTGGACTTTCGGACGAGCGCAACATTCTGCGCGATTACTACGAGGCGACCCGCGAGAGTGGATACGATTACGCCTATACCTTTCCGGGTATGAATCGCGTTTTGCAGGCGGCAGGGCGCGTGATCCGCAGTGAAAATGACCGCGGCATTATTGTTCTGGCGGACGACCGTTGGGCAGAGCCGCGTTATCAAGCGCTGATGCCCGAGCATTGGAACGGGATCATTTATGCAAATGATGCGCACGAAATTGCAGATATTGCCGTGGATTTTTGGAAAAACGCAAAGTAAAACTCCGCTTTTTGCAATTTTGAAAAAATATTTTTGCAAGAACTATTGAAATGTTAGTAAAAAGATGTTATAATATTAAAGCTTTTCAGGGCGGGAGGGATTCCCGCGGCGGAACTGCAAAAACCGAAACGACATAATCTGTTATCGGTGGAATGATTTTTGAGGATATTGAAGATTATGAACTATGCAAACAGAAAGCGGGAAGAACTGCAAAAAGAACTTGCCGCACTACAAAGTGAATATCAAAACTACAAAAAAAAGAATCTCTCGCTGGATCTTTCGCGTGGCAAGCCGGGTGCAAAACAGCTGGATATGCTGCGCGGGATGCTGAACTGCATCGTTTCCTCTACCGATTGCCGTTCCGAGGGCGGTTTTGACTGCCGCAACTACGGCGTTCTGGATGGGATCCCCGAGGCAAAGCGGATGTTTTCCGAGCTTTTGGGACTGCGGGAGGAAAATCTCTTTATCGGTGGCAACTCCTCGCTCAACCTGATGTATGACGCGGTTGCACGCGCACTTCTTTACGGCGTTTGCGATAGTGACCGTCCATGGTGCCGCGAGCAGGCAATCCGCTTCCTTTGCCCGGCACCCGGATATGACCGCCATTTTCACATTTGCGAATCGCTCGGAATCGAAATGATCCCGGTCGCAATGACGCCCACCGGACCGGATATGGACGAAGTGGAGCGCCTTGCGGTATCCGATCCGCTCATCAAAGGCATTTGGTGCTGCCCGAAGTATTCCAATCCCGATGGCATTACCTATTCGGACGAAACGGTCGATCGCCTGGCCAATATGAAAACGGCGGCAAAAGATTTCCGCGTCTTTTGGGACAATGCCTATGCGGTGCACAACCTGTATTCCGATCGCGCCGATCAACTTGCCGATATCTTTGACGCCTGCAATCGGGCGGGGAATCCAAACCGCGTATTCTATTTCGCTTCTACTTCCAAAATTACATTTCCCGGTTCCGGCGTTGCTATTATGGCGGCTTCGCGCGAGAATCTGGCGCAAATCATGCCCATTATCGGTGCGCAGACCATTGGATTTGATAAGATCAACCAACTTCGCCATGTCCGCTATTTTGACGGAAGTGCCGAAAACATCCGGATGCACATGATGCTGCTTGCCGACTTGATCCGCCCCAAGTTCCAAATCGTTTTGAAAACTCTGGAACGCGATTTGGGCGACCTTGGCATTGCGCATTGGACCGACCCGGCAGGCGGATATTTCATCAGCCTTTATGTCATGGAAGGATGCGCCAAACGCACTTTTGCGCTATGCCAAGAAGCAGGAGTAAAATTGACCACTGTAGGCGCGACCTACCCCTATTCCAAAGACCCGAAGGATAGCAACATCCGCATTGCCCCCACATTCCCGGAAGAAGAGGAATTGCGCGTGGCAATGCAGGTATTGACGATTTGCGTCCGCATTGCGGCAATTGAAAAACTTTTGAACCAATAAAAGGGAAAAAGCCGGCTACATAGCCGGCTTTTCTTGATTTTTTGCAAGCGTTTTTTCAAGGAATTGGAAAAACTCTTTTTTCTGTTGCGGAGAAAGAACGGCATACACTACATAATCTCCGTAAACCCGTACTTCGGCATCCCGCAGTTTCGGAATCTCCTCCGGAATATAGGATTGATAAAAACTTTCGTTTTCTCTGTAACGTTTCAAAAGGGAATCGCTTAAAAAGGTTGCCACCTTCCGCGGTTTTTCTCCACGTGTTTTCCAAATGCCAAACTCGTCCAAATTGTTTCCGTCGGTTGCGTAGCAAACCGAGAGTTCCGGGTCGCAAAACGGCATTTCTTCACCTGAAAAACTCTCCTCTGTTTCAAAGGCAACATCCGACACAGCAAGCTCATCCGCACAGCTTTTTGCCAATGCTTCTGCCGAAAGGTCACTTCGATAAGCAGGACCTTTACAAGATGGCAAAAAGAGAAAAAACACGGAAAGTACCGCAAAAATACGTTTCCTCACTCTTCAAAACCTCCTATTTTTACGGAAATTTCCTGTAAAACCGCT
>CAMOHW010000156.1 GCA_946615525.1 uncultured Clostridia bacterium
GCAAATCCCACCACCAGATCGGCTCCCAAAAGCAGTTTTTTCAGCCGCTTGTAGTAGGCGGGAAAGGTGGAAGCGCTTTTTACGGTGGTAAGCGAGTAGGCAAGAATATTTTTGCGCACGTAGTCGTTAAAAACGCATTCGGGGTTCATCAAAATATCGGTTTGCGGATGTTTCAGGCGGAACTTTGCGTCGGTCAGCACATACCCGAATGAGTAGATGGAACCCGGCACTTTTCCGTTTGCAAACTCCATATCAAAAAACAAAATCTTCATATTGCGGGGGTGTTCACAGCCCTTTCTTTTTTCTCCGTGGTCTATTTTATCACAATCGCGGGAATACTTCAAGTCCTGTTTTGCAAAAACCGAAAAAATATCAAAAAAGTCTTTACAAACTTCTTCAAAATTGATATAATGAATTGAGCAAAAATGCGCAAAAAAATCCAAAAAAAGCAAAAAGAAAGGGAAACCCCATGTATAAATGCGAGCGTGAAGACGAGATTTTATCGCTTTTGAACCAAACGGGTTATGCAACGGTGGAATACCTTGCCAAAAAAACCAACATCAGCGCTTCCAGCATCCGCCGGGATTTGAAGAACCTGGAAGAGCGCGGATTGGTCAAGCGCAGTTACGGCGGTGTGAAGATTGTGGAGTCGGGCGGCAAGCGGATCCCGTTTGATTTGCGGAGCCACGAGAACAGCGCCAGGAAAAAGCAGATCGCCAAAGCCGCGCTTGCCTTGATCGGCGAAGGGGACACGGTTTTTCTGGATGGTTCCAGTAGTGCCTGCTTTGTTGCCGACCTGCTCCCCTCGGTTGGCGGCGTAACTGTTATTACCAACGGAATGGAGGCGCTCGGGCGGCTTTCACGCTATGATGTGAAGACTTATTGCACCGGTGGCATGAGTTCTCCGGAAAACCGCGAGGTCCTGGTGGGCGGTTACGCGCAGGATTTTTTGCGCCGGATGCGTGCGGATGTTGCCATCATCTCGGCGCAGGCGGTTGCGGCGGACGGCAACATTTACGATTGCTACGGCGAGGAAATTGCCATCCGCAATCTTATGCTTGCGGGCGCGCGTAAAAAGGTTCTTCTTTGCGATAGCAGTAAGTTGGGAAAAACCTCTACCTTCTGGCAGGGAAACGTTCGCGACTTTGATTTTGTGGTCAGCGACGCCGATCTGAATGCCTTTTTTGAGGAACCCGATCCCAAGAAAAACATTTTGGCTTAAAGCGCGAAAAAAGGCGAAAAAAACTTGTCCGCAAGGGCAAAACGGCGCGCCTTTTTGCTTGACAAGCCATTTTGGGAATGTTATAATGATAAATGGAAATTGATATTGGAGATATACAAATATGCAAAACAAAAACATCTGCAACACCATTCAAAATCTGGTTGGTTATGCCATCCAAAAAGGCATGGCGGAAGAGGCCGATCGCGTCTATCTTTCCAATCTGCTCCTGGCGGAGTTGGGGCTTTCGGATTTTGCCCCGGACGAGGCGCAAAGCCAACCCCTGCCCGAACTGGAAACCATGCTGGCAGAACTTTGCGACTATGCCGTAAAGACCGGTCTGATCCCTGAGGATACCGTTACCCTGCGCGACCTGTTTGATACCAAATTGATGGGCATTTTGACCCCTCGCCCTTCGCAGGTCCTTTCGGAGTTCCGTACCCGTTATGCGCGTTCTCCGCGCGAGGCGACCGATTATTTCTATGATCTTGCCAAGAACTCCGATTACATCCGCACCTACCGCGTCAAAAAGGACCTCAAATGGATCTATGAAGGCAAATACGGCGCTTTGGATATTACCATCAACCTTTCCAAACCGGAAAAAGACCCCAAAGCCATTGCCGCGGCAAAAACGCAAAAGGCAACCGGTTACCCCAAATGCCTGCTCTGCCGCCAGAACGAGGGCTATGCCGGCGGTTTGACGCGACCGGCACGGCAGAACATCCGGCTCATTCCGCTTCAAATGAACGGCGAGGAATGGTTTTTGCAGTATTCGCCCTATGTCTATTACAACGAGCATTGCATCGCGCTTTCAGGCGCACATACGCCTATGAAGATCGACCGCAGCAGTTTTGTCAAACTGTTGGATTTTGTAACCGTTTTCCCGCACTATTTCCTCGGCTCCAATGCCGACCTGCCCATTGTGGGCGGCTCCATCCTTTCGCATGACCATATGCAGGGCGGGCGTTATACCTTTGCCATGGAGCGCGCCGGAATTGAGATCCCACTTTCTTTCAAAGATTACCCGGGAGTACGCGCCGGTATTGTGCATTGGCCGCTTTCGGTCATCCGGCTGACAAGCCCCGACCGTTCCGCTTTGGTTGACCTTGCCGACAAGATCCTGCTCGCCTGGCGGAAATATAGCGACCCGCAGGCAACCATCTTTGCCGAAACCGATGGTGAGCCGCACAATACCATTACCCCCATTGCGCGGCGGAGGGGCGAGGAGTATGAACTGGATCTGGTTTTGCGCAACAACCTGACCACTCCCGAACATCCCCTGGGGCTTTACCATCCGCACGCGGATAAGCACAACATCAAAAAGGAGAATATCGGGCTGATCGAAGTTATGGGGCTTGCCGTTCTGCCTGCTCGCCTGTCGCGCGAAATGGCGCTTTTGGGTGACGCTTTGGTAGAGGGCAGGGATATTGGCGCGGATGAAACGCTTGCAAAACACAAGGCATGGGTCAATTCCTTCCGCTCCAACTACCAATTTACCAAAGAGAACATTTCGGATATTCTGCACCGGGAGATCGGGCGCACCTTTGAGGGCGTTCTGGAAGATGCCGGCGTTTACCCCTGCACCCAAGTCGGTCGCACCGCATTCCTGCGATTTGTAGAAACGATTTGACAAAATCCAATTCGGAAAGGAAACGACGATGAAAAAGAATCTTCGCAACTGCATTGAGCAACCGAATATCGGAGAGCGGGTAGATCTGTTGAATCCGGGTGATCCCGTTGTTTGTCAGCCGGCAGGACTTTGGCCGGATGTCAATCATGCAAAAACCGCGCTTTGGCGCTTCTCGGAGCGCAAAACCGTGCGCTTTGCGCTGAATGTTACGGCGTTTTCGGCGTTTCGCTTTCTAACATTTTCGGTTTGGGCGGTCAGCGGTGCCGGCGGGACCTTTGCGCTCCGTCTGGAAAGCGATGAAACTCCGGGC
>CAMOHW010000157.1 GCA_946615525.1 uncultured Clostridia bacterium
GTGTTGGCGCTTACGGCGTTCATTCCGTTCCGTGCGGATTCCGCACGGTCAGCCCCGCCGGGAACGATGGCTTTGCACTTGGAAATATCGTATTGATCTACCAGATCTTGCACTAGTTCTTTGTCCTGCGAGCGCGCTACAACAACGATCTCGCGGATCAAAGCGCATTTTTCATACGCCAAAAGCGTCCGCGCCAGAACGGGAATGCCCGAAACCTCCAAAAACTGTTTGGACATTTTTGTCCCCATGCGCGAGGAAGAACCTGCGGAAAGGATGAGCGCGGTGGTGTAATTTTTGACTGTCAGATTTTGATAAAGGTTTAAGACTTCTGTCGCGCCTCGAATCGCTTTTTTCATAAGCCTCTCCTTTGGTGTGAAAAATCAGAACTCGGTTTTTTCAAACTGCATGAACATCTCTACGCGGCGCTGGTGTTTTCCACCCTCAAACTCGGTGGAAAGGAATGCGTCCACCAGGTCGCAGGCAACGCCGTAACCGACAACGCGCTCCCCAAAGCAAAGGACGTTTGCATCGTTGTGCGCACGGGTCAGACGGGCACTGAACACATCCGAGCAGGCGGCGGCGCGGATGCCGCGGTGTTTGTTTGCCGCCATTGACATTCCAATTCCGGTTCCGCAGATCAGAATGCCCAGCTTTGTGGTCCCGTTTTGAATGTTTTTGCAAACGGCGTCTGCAAAAACAGGGTAGTCGCAACTTGCTTCGCCGTCGGTCCCAACGTCAATGGCTTCCCAACCCAATTCTTTGAGGTGGGCAATGATTTTGATTTTCAGGGCATATCCGGCATGGTCGGAGCCAATGGTAATCTTTTTTTCCATGTTCAAGCGTCCTTTCAAAAGCAAATGATTTATTGGTTTGTTGTTTTTAGAGCCTCGGCGCGTGTCCGCTCCGCCTGCGAGGGGCGCAGGTAAACGGGGGCAAGCCGCGCATCATCCGTCGTGTTTCCGTTTTGTGCTTCTCGCAGGGCAACCGAGGCAACCGAAGCGGCGTTTTGCAAGCGCAGTCTTTCCGGTATGGGTAAAAATTTGTGTTGGATCTGTGATGTCACAAGATCATATCCGTCGCCTACGAACAGCACCGGCTCCGGATAAGCGGAAAGGATCTTTTCCAATTCTTCCACAGAGATTGCCGAGTCCGGCAAAAGCCGCTCTTTGCCGCGGAAGAGTGCAGTGTAAACCTGATTGCGCCGGGCATTCATCACCGGGCAAATCAGCTTGTCCGATAAAAACGCAAGGTTTTCCGCAAGGGCTTCCAGTGTGGAAACGCCAACGCAAGGTTTGCCTTTGCCAAATGCAAGCCCTTTGACGGTCGCAACGCCGATCCGCACGCCGGTAAAGGAGCCGGGGCCGACCGAAACGGCAAACAGGTCGATCTCGTCCACTGTCAGATCCATTCGCTCCAAAATCGTTTCCACCATGGGGAGCAGGTTTTCACTATGGGTATTTCCACGGTTCAGCGTCATTTCGGCCAGGAGATGGTCGTCTTTTTGCAGGGCGACCGACGCCGCGATCGCCGAACTTTCAACCGCTAAAACGATCATGTATCCTTCCCCCTTTGCAAAATGGTGATCACCCGATGGTCGGGCGCGGAAAGATCATCTTTTGTAATGGTGATTTCCAAGCGCTCCGCAGGCAAAAAATCGGCAATTTTTTCGCTCCATTCGCAAAGGCAAATGCCGCCGCGTGCCAGGTAATCGTCAAATCCGATGGAAACCAGGTCTTCCTCACTGTCGATGCGGTAAAAATCAAAGTGAAAGACCGGGCGGGGAAGCGCGGGATATTCCCGCACCAGCGCGAAGGTGGGGGAGCGAACGACCGATTGCGGAGAAATTACCGAGACGAATCCGCGCACAAATGCCGTTTTGCCAACGCCAAGATCCCCGTAAAGTGCCACAAAAGGGGGAAGCGAGGGGTCTTTTTGCATTTCTTTTGCAATGTTTGCGCCAATTCTTTCGGTTTCTTCTACGGAGGAAGAGGATACCGGTACATTCCAATTCATACTTTTTCCTCCGTTTTCTGCAATTTTTACTGGTTTATTATAATATTATAACATTTTTACAGGGCTTTGTAAAGTTAATTGTCTTAATTTTACCGAAATTTGTAAAAAATCCATTTTCCGGCAATCGGATCACTTTTTTCGAAACGCATTCAGGGGGATCCGGCTTCCATCCGGCTCCTCTACAATGGTGTGATCCAGCGTATTTTTTAGGTTTGCGCGGAACTCGGCAAGATATTCTTCGCGCAGGGCTTTCTGCTCCGCGGCTTCTTCGGGGGTCAACCCCTCGGCTTTCTGCTTTTTCGCAAGTTCGTTGATGCGTAATTGCTTTTTGATTTCCATATTACAAGTCCTTTTTTTGCGGGTTGGAAAAAAGAAAGGGCAGGACACAAAGGGTGCCTGCCGCATATCTTTATCTGCACCCGGAATTATGCCTTTCTCAGGGTGCGAAGGCAACGGGAGCAAACATTGATCGCTTTCTCGCCGTCGAGTCTGATTTTGCGAATATTGGGTTTCCAGGTTCTGTTTGTTTTCCGGTGGGAGTGGGAAACGTTCTGACCGAACACAACTCCTTTACCGCAAATGCAGCATTTTGCCATTTTGACACCTCCTACTAAACGCTTCACCGCCACCAAAAAACGGTCGTGACGGGGCAAAACATAACATAGCAGATTGTATTATATCATATCTTTTTCCAGAATGCAAGCCCTTTTTTGATTTTTTTTGAAAAAAGTTGAGCGAGAAAACCGACAAATTCCGACGGTTCTATTTTTTTCCTTTTTTGCATAACATAAAACAAAAAATCGGAAAGGCGGTGTGGGCTTGTGAAACTTCTTTTCAAGGCCTTGGTTTGTTTGTTGTCCTGCTTGCTTGTATTCTCCGGCGTCCCTCTTTTGGTCAGTGCGGCTGACGAAAAGCCAATTCTATCGCAGGGGGTTGCGGTCGTTGCCGCCGGAATGGATGTTGCGGTATCGGGAATGTTGGGGAATGACATTCCTTTCTCTGCAGATGATTTCGCAAAAGGGCTGAATCTGTCCGAGGTTCGTTACCTTGCCTTCAAAAGCGTTCCGTCAACACCGGACGGCGAACTTCTGCTGGGCTCTTCGCGCATTGCGGCGGGGCAAAGTGTATCGGCGGAAACTTTG
>CAMOHW010000158.1 GCA_946615525.1 uncultured Clostridia bacterium
GAATCGAACCCACGCGGCCAGCTTGGAAGGCTGGAATTCTACCATTGAACTACACTCGCATCAATGCACTATTTCATTTACTCGGATATTATAACACACTCAAACTTTTTTGTCAAGTCCCAATCTGTTTTTTCTTGCAAAAAATCTCAAATCCTTTCGGGGAGCCGCGAAAAAGCGCAAAATAGTTGACAAAAAAACGCCAATGTGATACAATAAATAATAGAAACATTCAATTTGTTTTTTGGAGGTAACAGTTATGGCAACGGAAAAGAAAACCAAGACATCTACATCTGCCGGAAAGGGGAAGGCAACGGCAATGCCAAAGAAGTCGGCGCCTGCAAAAAAGGCGGTCACGCCGGCGGTTCGCCCTCCGTTTATCATTGGGGATTCCGAGGTGGAAGCCGCTTTTCAAAAAGCAATTGCTGCGGCAGAAGCCAAAATTGCAGCATCAAAAGCCAAAGTGGTTGGCAAATACGAATTTGAGCTGCAAATTGACGGTTATCACTTTTATCTGCTGGCAAACAACGGTCAGCTGTTAATGGATAGCCCCGCTTTTACAACTTTACTGGGGGCGTTGAATGGTATTAAAACCTTCCAAAAAGCGGTTGCTTTGGAACCCTTTATCGTTAAAGCGGATAAGTATAAACGGTTCCGCTTCATTTTGGCAAACAAATATTATGGCGAGAACTATCCTTCCAAAGATAAATGCATCAACTGTGTGGAATCGGTCCAAAACTTTGCCGATTGCGCGCGCATCATTCCGTATCAGCCGAGCAAAGAGGCGCTTCGCGTCTTTGAAAAGGCAAAGAAGACCTTGAAAGATCCGGATGCCGTAAACTGGCAGAAGATCGAAAAAGCCGAAGCCGCCGCCGAGAAAGCCGGAAAATTTGAGATTTGCCGTGAGGAGGACGACTATTGCTTCTACCTTTTGGCAAACAACGGGCATATCCTTTATTCCAGCCGCTTTTTCTCCAATGAGGCAGCCTGCCGCCGCGGGATTGAATCCTTCAAAAAGGCCGCTTATGTAGGCAATTTCTTTGTGGATTGCGATAAGTTTGGAAATTATCGCTACATTCTGAAAAATATCGGTTCGGCACCCAGCTTTATCGGCGAATCCTATACCAGCCGCCAGAGCTGTGAAAACAGCATTGCGTCGGTGAAAAAGTTTATTGTGACCGCGTCTGTTGTCCTTGCAGATGACTAACCGGCAAAAGAAAAGCCCCACCCCTTTGTAGGGGTGGGGCTTTTCTTTGCTTTTATTCGTCCTCTTCGTCTTCGGGATGGATCTCGTTGCAAAGAACGGTCAGTTTGGTAACGCGCATATCGTCCATTTCGGAAACGACCGCGCAAAGTTCGGTTTTTTCATCCGATTCGGTAAAGGAATCGCCAACGTGCGGGTCGGCGTCCAGCCGTTCGATTGCCCAACCGCCAACCGTTGTGTATTCACATTCAAAATCCTTTGGCTCAAACCCGATTTCCGAGAAGAAATCGTCAATATTCATATCTCCGGAAACCTCGTAGGTATGCTCTCCGGTTTGCGTCAGTTCCGCAATGACTTCGTCGGATTCATCCCAAATATCGCCTACCAGTTCTTCCAGAATGTCCTCCATTGTTACAATGCCGTGTGTCCCGCCAAACTCGTCAACAATAATGGCAAGGTGCGTTTTGCGCTCGCGCAGGACCGAGAGCGCCGCCGGAAGTTTCATGGTTTTGTGCAAAAAGCAGGGTTTCATCAGCATTCCGCGCAAATCCAACTTTTCGGGATCCGGTTGATCGATCAGCGCCCGATAGTATCGGTTCAAATAGAGAACGCCGATAATGTTATCGATTGAATCTTCATAAACAGGGATGCGCGAATAGCGGGAGTTCTCTAAAATGTCATTGATTTTTTGGAAATTGGCATTGATGTCAAAAGCAAGCATGTCGATCCGCGGCGTCATCAGTTCTTCAATATTCGTGTCGCGGAACTCCAGCGTGGATTGCAACAGTTCACTCTTTTCCTCGTCGATCACGCCTTCTTCCTCAATGATGTCAATGATGGAAGAAAGCTCCTCCTCGGTAACGGTGGGAGCGTCCTCCGAATCTTTGCCCCAAATGCGGGAAAGCAAACGGACAAGCAACATGACCAGCCAAACGACAGGGTAGAGCAAAAAGGTCAACACACGCGTGGGAATGGCAAAAATGCGAACTGTTTTGTCGGCATAGGTCTTGCCGAAGATTTTGGGCAGGATCTCGCCGAAGACCAAGATGATCAAGGTCATTACAATCGTTGCCAACAGCGAGGCAAGCGTATCCCGCGCGTTTCCGGTCCAGCGGAGCAAAAGCCGCATGGCAACCACTGTTGCCGTGGTAGAAGCAGCAATGTTGACCAGGTTATTGCCAATCAGAATGGCAGAAAGGGCTGAGGCAAAGTCCTCGCTGATGTGGTAAGCCAGACCTGCAAGCTTATCCCCACCCTCGGCTGCCTTTTTGAGGCGCAGTTTGTTGGCGGCGTTAAAGGAGATTTCCGATGCCGAAAAATAGGCGGAAAGAACCACCATCAGTGCAATGATCAAATAGGGAGTCATTCTGCCTCACCCCCTTTTTCATCCTGCTCGGAATGCGCGTTTGCAGGGGCGTCCGGCGTTGTTTCGGGGGAGAGCAGATGCACGTCCACCGCGATGATTTTATTCTCCTCGATATTTTCAATGGTAATTTCCAAATCCCCCAGAGTAAAAATTTCTTCCTCTTCGGGAATCCGGCCGAAATGCTCCAAAATGATGGAAAGCAGCGGACGTCCGGCGCGGCGTTTGTCTGGCGGCATAATGCCAATCCGGTGGCAGACCTCGCCCAAAGTCATGCGCGGGTTGACGCGGAAGCGGTTGCCGCCGAGTTTGACGAAGTTTTTGTCAACAATGTCGTCCTCGTCCCATATTTCGCCCACCAGTTCTTCCAAAAAGTCCTCAATGGTAATCAAGCCCTGTGTGTGCCCGTCATCATCCGCAACAATGGCAAGGTAGCATTTGTGCTGACGCATCACCGAGAGCAAAT
>CAMOHW010000159.1 GCA_946615525.1 uncultured Clostridia bacterium
CGTTTTCGGGCATGATCTTCCCTCCTTTCGTGTCGCATTGTAAAAAATCTTCATAAAATAATGTCAAATACGCTCCAAAAAGGAGAATTGACATGGGTGTTTTACCAAAATCAATCTGGGAGCAAGAACCAGACTCCGAAACGGTCAGCCGTGCGGTGCAGCTCCTGCTTGCGGAATATCCGTTTCTCTTCCGCTTTTGCATTGGAAAAAGCATTTTGGGAAAAGAACTTCCCGTTTTGATCCTCGGGAATGGAAAAAGAAAGTTTCTTTATGTTGGTGCACACCACGGGATGGAGCGGATCACATCTTCCCTCTTATTGCGTTTTGCAGATGAATATTGCACATTGTATCGGCACCATGGAAAAATCGGAAAACTGCGCGTAGAAACGCTTTGGGAGCGCTTTCAGTTGCACATTGTGCCCATGCTTAACCCGGATGGTGTGAACTACGCCATCCATGGAGTAGATCCGCAAAATCCCTTATACGAGCGCCTGCTTAAAATGAATGGCGGAAGCAAAGACTTTTGCCATTGGCAGGCAAATGCACGCGGCGTAGATCTGAACCACAATTACAACGCCGGATTTTGGGAATACAAACGGTTGGAAACCGAACAAGGCATTGGGGAAGGCGCACCGACAAGATACAGCGGCGTAACACCCGAATCCGAACCGGAAACGGCGGCTTTGTGCCGATACATCCGTTTTCACGCACCTTTCGGGGCAATTTTCTCCTTCCATACACAGGGAGAAGAACTGTTTTGGAAAAGCCGCGGAAAAATCATTCCGGGGAGTGAGAGCGCGATCCGAAAGCTGGCTCTTCAAAGCGGATACCTGCTAAATGAAGCCGAAGGGCTTGCCTCATACGGTGGTTTGACCGATTGGTGCATTGCCTCCGAGCTGGCTCCGGCGGTTACATTCGAGTGCGGAAAAGGACAAAATCCGTTGCCGATCTCTGACTTATTTTCCATCTATGCCAGGTTGAGAAAAACCTTGTTTCTGGCACCAACTTTTTTCAAATAATTGCAAAAATAGCGGAAAAATAGCGGAAAATACCGTGTTTTATCACATTTTGTCAACGCGGCTGCGCAGCTCCCCTGCAAAGAACGCCCGAGCGTTTTCCACCATTTCTTCAAGAAGGCGGACGCGCGTTTCGTATGCACCCCACGCCATGTGCGGAGTCAAGAGAACATTGGGAAGATCTTTTATTTTTGCAAAAGGATGCTCTTCGGGAAAGGGCTCTTGCGAATATACATCAACGCCAAGTCCGCCGATCTTCCCCTGCAAAACAGCTTCGGCAAGCGCATTTTCATCGGCAACGGCTCCGCGCGCGACATTGATAACGATACAGTCCTGTTTCAAAAGCGCAATGCGATCACCATTCAAAAGATTACGAGTGCCATCATTGAGCGGCGTATGGATGGAAAGAATATCCGATTGGCGGCAAAGTTCTTCCAATGAAACGCACTTTGCGTCATCTACCGGCGTTCTTTTATGAACGATCACACGGCATCCCAGCGCTTCTGCAACTTTGCCCACTTGTTTTCCGATATTCCCGTAACCGAGGATCCCCCAGGTTTTTCCGGCAATTTCATGGTAAACCGGCTCCAAAAGGTTGGGCTTTCCGCTTTTGGAATAGTCGCCGGACGCCACAAAAGAACGGTAAACGTTCAATTTGGAAATCAGCGAAAGCGCCATGGCAACCGTTAGTTGCGCTACGGATTGGGTGGAATACCCCACAACATTGCAAACGGCAATTCCCTTTTCCCTGCAATATTCCAAATCGATGTTGTCAAATCCGGTTGCCGCCTCGCAAATCAGACGCAATTTTTTCGCCTCTGCCAAAACGGCGCGCGAAAGGCGGACTTTATTTAAAATCAACACGTCGGCGTTCCGAACACGGTCGGCAATTTCACCGGGCGTTGTCTTGTCGTAAATCGTTAAAGCTCCGAATTGGGAAAAGCCGGAATAGTCCAGGTCTTTGCCAATTGACGCGGCATCCAGAATAACCAAATTCATCATTTCAGTTTTGCGGTTTTTTCAAATGCCGCGCGGACTGCCGACATCACCGTTCCGCGGAATGCACCGTCCTCCAGCGCGCGGACTCCCTCAATGGTCGTTCCGCCGGGACTACAAACCGCGTCCTTGAGTTTTGCGGGATGTTCGCCGGTTTGCAGGATCATTTCTGCTGCGCCGGAAAGGGTTTGCGCCGCATACAAAAGCGCTTCTTCGCGTCCCAGCCCGCATTCTACGCCGCCATCGGCGAGCGCTTCGGCAAACAGATATACAAAGGCAGGACCGCAACCGGAAAGCGCACCGGCGGCGTCAATCTTCTTTTCGTCAATCGCATGGAAGATCCCGGCATGGGCAAAGGTATCCAAAAACGTTTGCTCCTCGGCTTTGGTCGTTCCCTCCGCCGTATAAACAATCATTCCCTTTTCCACGCGCGCCGGCGTGTTTGGCATGATGCGGATGATGGGATATGCCTCGTCTGCAAGTTCGCGAATGCGGGCAATGGAAATGCCCGCCGCCATGCTGACCAAAACAAAACGGTCTTTCCGCTCTTTCAGCAAAGGGCGCAGTTCCTCAAACAAGGCGGCAAGCCCCTGCGGTTTGACTGCCAAAATGACATAGTCGCTTTGCTTTGCAACCTCCGCAAGCCCGGCAACCGTTGCAAAACCGGCTTTTTTCAGCTGCGCGATTTTTTCCGGGTTGGATTCGCAAACGGCAAGCTTTTCCCGGGGCAAAACCTTTGCCGCCGCTTCCGCCAGTGCGCCGCCCATATTCCCGCAACCAATCATTCCAAATGTAAACTGATTCATATTGTTCCCTTTCCGCTTTTTTATCGGATTTGTCCGTTGCCGCGGACAACGTATTTGTAGGTCGTCAGCTCTTCAATGCCCATTGGTCCGCGTGCGTGCAATTTTTGTGTACTGATTCCAAGTTCTGCACCAAATCCAAATTCTCCACCGTCAGTAAATCTTGTTGAGGCGTTAACATATACACAGCTTGCATCGATTTGAGCC
>CAMOHW010000160.1 GCA_946615525.1 uncultured Clostridia bacterium
GCAGGAAGATGGAGGCATGTGCCTCATCTTTGACCCAATAGGTGCCGTCTTTTGCATTTTCGTAGTGTCCGCTTTGCCGTAAATCGCTTTCATTCAGGAACAGGTAGTCGGAAGCAACAATTTCATAGCCCTCCATGCCTTGCCGCGCCCAGGTGCAGTCCACACCAAATATCGCGCCGCCAATCCAAACCTTGTTCCAGGCATGGCCGGAGTAGGGGTCGTTCAAATCTTTCAGTCCGATCACTTCCTCGGCGCGAATCCCCTCGATCTGACAGAGCAGTCGGAATGCGCTTGCATATCCGTCACAAACGGCAAGATGGTCGATCAATGCGCCTTTTATGGTGTAGGAAGAGGTGGTCATCTGGTCCGTATCATTTGCGGTGAACTTGTCATAGGTCAGGTTCAATCCAAGCCAGGAGTAGATCGCTTTTACCTTTTCGTAATCGCTCATCTTGTTATCAATGATCTGCCGCAAAATGCCGCGCGCAACATTATAAATCTGTTCTGCGTCCGTTGCGGTATCTGCAAACACCGGCTTTTTGCCATAGGGCAAAACTTCCAGCTCGTAAAGTGTTTGAACGGTTGCGGTTTCGGTCAGCGCGTCAATGGGGAAGGCTTCAAAATCATCTGCGCGTCCGGGCGAGGTCAAAAGCCCTTGCCGGTCGGTCATTGTAGGGGTGGGATAGGAACTTTTTACGGCGTTCAGCCCTTTGTTGTAGGCAACTTTAACGGTTACAATGTTTCCGCTCGCATTCAGCTCCGTTGGATAGGAAAGAGTCAGCAGCGGAGTCATGGGCATGGAAACCGATCTGGTAATGCTGTCCAGGATCTCCTCCTTTGCTTTCAAGCGGTCGTTCAAGTCGCCCCAAATATAAATGGATAGTTCGTATTCTCCGGTTGTTTTGTTTTCGTTTTGCAGTTTCAAAACACCGCCTACCAAAACGGCGTATTCCACCAGCTTTTGAAACTCCTCGTCGGTTGAGGCGACCAACGGGAGTTGCTTGCCCTGGTAGAGGACATACCGGGTAAGATAGGCGTTTCCTGCCTCCGGGATCCCCTCATAATCAGGAGCATTGACTTGGGGAGCGCTTGCGGGAGAATAGGGTTTGTAAACCGCTTTGAGCGTGGTTACGGGATTGGAAAGAGGGAAGGTGTAAATCACCGTTTCGGCAACCGTGTTGCCGTTGATCTCCCAGTGGTCAAACTGGTAATTGCCCTGATAAACGGGCGCCGAAGCATGGATCTCTGTTCCCATTTCCAAGGTTGTTCCGGCAAAGTAGGCGGAAACGGGATTGGAGGGGATATTGGAATCGGTGGAGAATTGAACGGTGAGCGAAGCCCAGTTGGCGTGAAGGACATAGTCACCGGTCTGACCTGCGGGAATGACAAGATCGGTGTCCAGCGCCGCGTTCCATCCCAAAAAGCGATAGCCGAGGCGCGCGGGATCGGGGATTTGCACCGTATCTTCCACCGTAAAGGTTTGGGGCATACCGGCTTTTTCGCTGTCGGTCAGCCCTTCGTAAAGAATGTGGTAGGTTACAATTTCCCAAACGGCGGTCAGGGTAATATCTCCGGTACAGCCCTTCGGTATCTCACCATCTACGGGGACCCCGTTTTGCGTCCAATAGAGGAAGGTATAGCCCGGACGCGTGGGCGTTTGCGGCGTATATCCCCGGGAAGGGGCGTAAGTTACTACATCTTTTTGCCCGTCGTAGTCCAAATCGTAGGTAACGGTGTAGGTTTTTTCTGCTTTTTCCGCCGTTTGCGCGGCAGGGGAGTTCTCGCTCCCTCCCGACAGAAAGGAAAAAAGACTTCCGCAGGAACATAGCGAGCAGATCAAAACCAGCGAAAGCAGAGCAATGAAAAATTTGGAACGCGTGTTCAATGTGGAGCACCTCCTTGGGCAAACTTGTTTTTGCGGCCGTGCGTGATACTCTCATTATAGCATATCAGCTTTGCTTTTTCAAGCGCCAATTTTATAGAATTGTGCTAATTTTGCTCTTGACAAATCTCTTTTTTTATTGTATAATAACTGTGTATCGACATTGAGAGAGCAAATCTCTCTTGCATTGAATTCTTATTTCTCGGGAGGAACCAACATGAAATTCCGGAGCATATCCGTTCTGTTTGGACTGATTCTGCTTGTACTGTGCCTGTTTATCACGGGGTGCGACGAGGGCGAACTGACCGCACTTTGTGAACATACCTGGAATGAAGGCGCAGTTACCAAAGCGGCGACCTGCACCGTTGCAGGAGAAAAATTGCTCACCTGCACATCCTGCGGTGCGACCAAAACCGAGGAGGTCCCGGCAACCGGACATACCGAGGTTGTTGATGCCGCCATTGACGCGACCTGCATTGAGGCCGGCAAAACCGCGGGCAGCCATTGCTCGGTTTGCCAAGAGGTGCTTGTAGCCCAACAGGAAATTGCAAAACTGGGGCATACTTATGTGGACGACGGAGAGCCGCTTGTTGCGCCTACCTGCGCTACCACCGGGATACAAAGAATCAAATGCACCGTTTGCGGAGCAACCGATACCCGCAAATTGGATAAAACGACCGATCATACCTATGGCACATTGATTGCCAGGGTTGAAGCAACCCCTTGTGGTGAGGATAACCAAGAACCGAAACCCGGCATGGAGGCGCACTACCTCTGCTCGGTTTGCAACAAATATTTTGTTGACGAGGAAGATGCAAAGAAAGAGGTCACCGAGGCAAGCTTGGTCATTCCTGCTCCAAGCCACACCATCGTTGTAGATGAGGCGGTTGCCGCGACCTGCGCCGCTCCCGGTTTGAGCGCGGGCAGCCATTGCTCGGTTTGCGGGCTGGTCTTTGTCGCTCAGGAAAAAGTTAAGCCCCTGGATCACCAGGTATCCGGCTGGGAAATCACCAAAGCGACAACTTGTAACGAAGAGGGAGAGCGGCAAGGCACCTGCATTAATTGCCAAGCTACCATAACCGAAACGATTGCAAAACTTCCTCATACGCCAACGGCCATCTTGGCAACGGAGCCCA
>CAMOHW010000161.1 GCA_946615525.1 uncultured Clostridia bacterium
CCCTCCAAGCGGATAGAGGCGCCGAAAATTTCCGATTTGACGACATCCGCCGCAACCGGAATCGAAAGCGCCATACCGGAAAGCAGTAGGGCAAGGGTTAAAAACCATACAAACAGTTTTTTGAGTTTCATAGAGTTCTCCTCTTTTTCAAAAATACAGTCAGGAGGCGATATCTTTGGCTTCTACAAGATGGAAGCCTGCCTTTTTCAGAATTTGCTCCGCTTCGTCATTTTCGGCAACGCGAAGAGCAACATAGGCACTTCCCGCGACCGGAACCAAAAATGCATAGAGATATTCTACATTGACGCCTGCACCATCCAGTTTGGAAAGCACATCGGCAAGTTCGCCGGGTTTATCGGTAAGGCGAACGCCTACAACGTCGGTGATTTTTACGAGGATGCCGTTTTCGACAAGCACTTTCTTTGCCTTTTCGATATTGCTGACGATCATACGCAGAATGCCGAACTCGGCAGTATCGGCAATGGAAAGCGCACGCAGATCAACGCCTTCTTTTGCCAAAAGATCGGTTACTTTTGCCAATTTTCCCTGTTTGTTTTCCAAAAAAACGGTCAGTTGTTGAATTGCCATTTCAGGGTTCTCCTTTTTCTCTTTTTTTGGTGGGGGATCAATCGTGCAATTTGCGTTTGTCCACTACGCGGACTGCTTTGCCCTCGCTCCGCTCGATGGATTTCGGTGCAACCAGATGCACCGCCGGGTTGATGCCCAGCATGGTCTTAATTGCTCCGGCAAGAGCCCGCTCACGAGCGGTAATACCACTGACGGTATCGGTAAACTGTTCGGGCGCAAGTTCCACATATACATCCAGCGTATCGCTGTTGTTGGCGCGATCCACTTCGATACGGTAGTTGGGAGCATAGCCCTCCTGGATCAGCACGGTTTCAATTTGCGACGGGAACACGTTGACACCGCGGATGATGAGCATATCATCGCTTCTGCCCATGGGTTTCTTCATGCGTACATGGGTTCTTCCGCAGGCGCATTTCTCACGCGTGAGGACGGTGATGTCCCGCGTGCGATAGCGCAAAAGCGGGAACGCCTCTTTGTCAAGCGAGGTGAACACCAACTCCCCGCGACTGCCCTCGGGCAGAACTTCTCCGGTATCGGGATCAATGATCTCGGCAAGGAAGTGGTCCTCATTGATGTGCATACCGCATTGATATTCGCATTCAAACGCAACTCCGGGACCGGAGGTTTCGGTCAAACCGTAAATATCGTATGCCTTGATACCAAGCGATTTTTCAATATCACGGCGCATTTCCTCGGTCCAGGGCTCGGCGCCGAAAATGCCGGCTTTGAGATAGTTGTCGGTGGGTTTGTATCCGCGCTCTTTGAGCGATTCGCCCAGATAGGCGGCATAGGACGGGGTGCAACAGAGAATGGTGGATTTGAGGTCCATCATAAACTGGATTTGCCGCTCGGTGTTTCCGCTGGACATAGGAAGCGTGAGCGAGCCGACTTTATGCGAGCCGCCGTGCAAACCAGAACCGCCGGTGAACAATCCGTAGCCGTAGCAGACCTGCACGATATCCTCTTTGCTTCCGCCCGCGGCAACGATGGCGCGCGCGCAGCACTCCTCCCAGAGGTCGATGTCGTGCTGGGTATAGTAAGCAATGACGCGCTTGCCGGTTGTGCCGGAGGTGGACTGAATGCGCACGCATTCGGAAAGCGGAACCGCCAGCATTCCATAGGGGTAGGTGTCGCGCAAATCGGCCTTGGAGAGAAAAGGCAGTTTATAAAGGTCGTCCACGCCGTGGATATCCTCGGGGGTAACGCCCTTTTTCTGCATCAAGTCGCGGTAATAGGGCACGTTCTCGTAAACGTGCTTGACCTGCTTGACCAATTTTTCGGACTGCAATTGCCGCAGCTGCTCATAGGGCATGATTTCTGTTTCTTTTTGAAAATATCGTTTTTCCATTGATTAGTCCTTCTCTGCGGCGTAGCCGAGTTCAAATGCTTTTTTGTTCAACTCGACAAATTTCGGCGCAACGGTTTTTTCCAGCGCCGCGATCCATTTTTCATAGGGAATATTCATATACTTTGCAAGGCGCGCCATCAGCACAATGTTGACCGCCTTAACGCTTCCTGCCGCAACAGCAAGATCCAAAGCGTCAATTTCTTCCACTTTGGCGCCGCCGGCACGCAATTCCTGCAAAATATCCGAAGGATAGGTCGCCTTTCCGATAATGACCGGCATGGGATCGATCTGTTGCGTATTTACAATGATCTGTCCGTCTTTGGCAAGGCAGTTGCTCCAACGCGCGGCCTCCAGTTTTTCAAACGAAACGATAAAATCGGCTTCCCCTTCGGTAATGATGGGGGAATAGACCTTTTCGCCAAAACGAACATAAGTCACAACACTTCCGCCGCGCTGGCTCATGCCGTGCACCTCGGAAACCTTGACATCATAGCCCTCGTCGGTGAGAAGACAGCCGAGCAGGCGAGAGGCAAGCAATGTTCCCTGCCCACCAACGCCGACGATCATAATGTTGACGGTCTTCATGCGTCCTTTCCTCCTTTCCCGATCGCGCCGAACGCGCAAAGTTGCTCGCAGACCTCGCAACCCACGCAAAGAGTGGCGTCAATATGTGCTTTCCCCTCTTTCAAACTGATCGCAGGGCAACCGAGTTTCATACATCTGCCGCAGGAACGGCATTTTTCGGGATCGACCCGAAGCGCCGGCGCGGTTTTGACCGATTTGAGCAGGACGCAGGGGCGGCGCGAGATGATGACTGACGGCTCGGCAACCGCAAGTTCCTCTTTGACGGCTTTTTCGCAAGCGGCAAGGTCGTATGGATCCACCACGCGGACGCGGTTGATGCCAACGGCATGGCAAAGCGATTCCAGATCCACTTTTGCTGCCGGATCGCCTTTGATATTGTATCCGGTGGTCGGGTTTTGCTGATGCCCGGTCATACCGGTAATGGAGTTATCCAGAATGATGACGGTGGAATTGGAAGCATTGTAGGCAATGTTGATCAATC
>CAMOHW010000162.1 GCA_946615525.1 uncultured Clostridia bacterium
TTCAGGAGGACCGATAAATTACTATTCTTTTTCATTGCCCAGTTCCTCCTTCCAAAATTTTTACCGACTTGAAGGCATCCTCAATGGCTTTGAGATAGCCGTTGGTGGTGTAAGTTGCGCCGGAAATTGCATCGATCTCTCTATAATTGCTTTCGGTTTTTCCGTCAAACTGACCATAGAACGATTCTTTTGCACAAGCGTCACCGATGCCCTCGGACTCTGCTTGATAAACGGTCAGGGTATCAATGATCCTGCCTTCCGGTGTAACAGACACACGAACCCGAATATATTCGCCGGAAGAATGAATGTATTCTTCATCGTTCATAATACCGAAACCGGCGCCTTTTGTTTCCAGAATATAGTTGCCGGAGGCGGTCTTCTTGGCGGAAATCAAATTCCGAGGCAAACCCTGATAGCCGGAAAGATCGACATCCTCGACCACGGAAGCCGAGAGAATGGCGTGCGCGGCGGCAACAGTTGCGTTTTCGCTCGTTGTTCCGGTCGGGACGCCGACGAACTCTTCGCCAATCACATAAACCGAACCTGCGCCGTTGTCGGCGGTGTAAACCGCGTCAATGCCCTCGATGAGTTCTACGATAAACAGTTTTGTAAATTTGCCCTCGCCTGAGGGGAGCGCAGCGGAGAGATTCTCGGCAAAGATTTCTTCGGGCGTGCGGAGGTCAACCGAGCCGCCGCCCAGAATGATTGCCGCGTTCAGGGCATCCTTGAGGGCATTCTTAAAGGCGGTCGTTGTCTTGGTTGCGCCGGAAATAGTGTCAACGGTTTCTACACCGGCGGAATCCTTGCCGATAAAGGCTTCACCATAGGTCTTTTCTTTGCCCAGCGTTTCTTGCGAGGCAAGGCAAACCACACCGGTCAAAACCCCTTGGGCATCCACACCGCACATAATGGTCAGTCCGGAGCCGTAACCGGTGGTGGTCAGGGTGATGACATAACCGCCGGATTGCTCTTTATAGACCTCGGTAACGGTTTTGGGAAGTGTCGCGGGGTCAAAGTCCATTTTTTCAAAACCCTGACCATTCGGCATGACTTGGAGCAATGCCTCGTTTGCGGCGGCATCCTGATTCTTTTTAATAATAGGAGCGGTGATCGAGTTGGTCAAGGCAAGCAAAATTGCCATTACCGCACAAATACTGACCAGCGCAAGTGTGCTGAAAATTGACTTTTTCATGCCTTTTGCCCTCCCGTTCCGAAAACTTTATGCTTTGTCCAGGAGTTGATGTAGGGAGTCAGAATGTTCATAAACAGGATGGCAAAGGAAACCCCTTCCGGATATGTTCCGAAATACCGGATCAAACAGGTGATCAGTCCGGCGCCAATACCGAAGATGATCTTGCCCCAGGCCGTTACCGGACTGGTTACATAGTCGGTCGCCATAAAGATGGCACCGATCATCAAACCACCGGAAAGGATCGCGGCAAGTGCGGCGAGCGCGTCAAATCCTTCCATAAAGAAGGAGAAAACAAACACCGTTCCGATAAAGGCGACCGGGATCTGCCAGGTGATCACGCGGCACACCAAGAGGTAAATACCGCCGGCAAGCAGAGCAGCAGCACAGGTTTCACCGATCGCACCGCCCTGAACGCCCAAAAACAGATCCAAAAGTTTGGGTGCGGTTTCTCCCGCCTCTAATGAGAGCGGTGTTGCGCCGGCAACGGTATCCACAATTTTCGGGAATGCCGCTTTTGCCATCGAACCAAAGGCAACCAACATAAACACGCGAGCGGTGATGGCCGGGTTGACCGGGTTGTTGCCAAGACCTCCGAAAAGGCCTTTGACGACCACTATGGCAAACAGTGAACCGATCACGCACTGCCAAAGAGGAATGCTTACAGGCAGGTTCATGCCCAAAAGCAAACCGGTTACGATCGCGCTGAAGTCGCCGATCGTTTGCTCTTTTTTGACGATCAGGTTAAACAATGCCTCAAAGCCGACGCAAGAGCCAACGGTTAATGCCAGTACCAGCAAAGCGCGGAAACCGAAGATCACAATTCCTGCAATCGCGGCAGGGGAAAGTGCAAAGATCACATCCAGCATAATGCGGGAGGTGCTGCGCCCACTGCGGATATGCGGGGAGGAAGCAAGGGTAAGTTGTGTATCCATTATTTCTTTGCCTCCTTTGCTTGTTCTTCTTTCAGGAACACTTTTGCAAGTCGATTGGTTTGCACCAGCGGACGATTTGCCGGGCAGATAAAACTGCAACAACCGCATTCCATGCAAGCCATCAAAGAAAGATCCTTGAGAGCCGCGGCGTCCTTCTTTTGGTAAGCCCGCGCGATCTCGGCAGGATTGATGCCGAACGGGCAGGTGTTTGTGCAGGAACCGCAACGAATGCAGGGGGTGGTTTTAGGCGCTTTGGTTTCTTTCCCGGTCAGCGCCAGAATGGCGTTGGTGTTTTTGAGGATGGGCGCCGAAAGATCCGGCACGGTAATGCCCATCATGGGGCCGCCGTAAACCACCTTTTCGGGCGCGGAGGTCAAACCGCCGCATGCCGCAAATACATCTGACATGGGAGTTCCGATGGGGGCAATCACATTTTTTGGGTTCTTGACTGCGCCGCCGTCCACCGTTACGCATTTTTCCACCAACGGCATGCCGGTTTGCAGGTAGGCACCAATGGTGGCAAGCGTTGTGCAGTTGATGACCACGCAACCCGCGTCAATGGGGAGCTTGCCAACCGGAACCACTCTGCCGGTGGTATGGTAGATCAACACCTTTTCGCCACCTTGCGGATATACCGGAGGCAGAACTTTGACCGAAGCCGAGCAATCGGTACCGACTTTTGCCATCAGTTCTCTCATTTTTTCAATGGCTTTTTGTTTGTTGCTCTCGATGCCGATGATGATGTTTTTGATACCCAGCCATTGCTTCATAGTTTCCAGAGCAACGCGCATATCGTCAACCCGGTTTTCCATGGTCAAGGTATCGCTGGTTACATAGGGCTCACACTCGGCACCGTTGATGACGAGGT
>CAMOHW010000163.1 GCA_946615525.1 uncultured Clostridia bacterium
TCCTCAACCGTCTGCGCGCCATCAAACACCAAAACAAGATCGCCTTCTCCAACCTGATCCATAACAAGACAGGACAACTGGTAGATACGCACTCGGTGTTTGACGTGCAGATCAAACGTCTGCATGAATACAAACGGCAGTTGCTCAATGCCATGAACATCATTGGGCTTTACCTCGACCTGCACGACAATCCCAACCTGGATATGCAACCGCAAACCTTCCTCTTTGGCGCAAAAGCCGCTCCCGGCTACGCCATGGCAAAACGCATCATCAAACTGCTTTGTATGTTGAGCAAGGATATTGAAGCGCATCCCGCCATTCACGAAAAGCTTTCGGTCGTCTTCCTGGAAGACTACAATGTCAGCCTTGCCGAGGCGCTGGTGCCTTCGGCAGAGATCAGCGAGCAGATCTCGCTTGCCGGCAAGGAAGCCAGCGGGACCGGTTGCATGAAACTGATGATGAACGGAGCAATGACCATTGGAACGCTGGACGGCGCCAATGTAGAAATGCAGGCCGCCGCGGGCAAGGATAATATGTTTATCTTCGGTCTGACCGCCGATGAAGTGGAACAACTTTGGCTTTCGGGCTACCATTCCACCACCTATTACAACTCCAACGAGCGTCTGCGCCGCATTGTGGATCGTCTTTCCTACGGGTTTGCGGGCGAATCCTTCTCGGATATTGCCGCCTACCTGCTCAGCGGACACGGCATTGCCGACCCGTATATGTGCATGGCAGATTTTGAATCCTACCGCACCACGCACGAAAAGATGATGCAGGCATACCGCAATAAACCGCTTTGGAACAGGATGTCGTTGCTCAACATTGCGGCTTCCGGTCATTTTGCCGCCGACCGCTCGATCGAAGAATACGCAAAACGCATTTGGGGATTGAAAAAGATCAAATAAAAATATTTGAAAAAAGTTTTTTGATTTTTAGGATTTTTTCAGCATTGTGTTTTATCATAAAAGCACAAACCAACAGAAAGGAAGGATAAAAACATGAAAAACAATCTGCTTAAAGTTCTGCTTGCGCTTCTCCTTGCCTGCTCGTTGCTTGCACTTGCAAGTTGCGCAGGTTTGGAAGATGTTATCGGGCAAGTCGAACAGGAAGTTGAAAATGTGATCAACAACAATAATAGCAACAATAACAACAATAACAACAATAGCACCGATACCACGGATACCGCAGAAGAGGAAGAGGCCGACGCCTTTGCCGTTACCTTTGTGACCGACGCCAATTCCAGCGTGACCGTTTATCCGACGCAGGATATGACCACGGGCGGCACCGCCAACGCGACCAAGGCCTACGCCCTTGACAAAGACACCGGGGAACCCACAAAAGTGGAAGAGGCCGGGCAGGTCAACTTTGTGGTCGTCCTGGCAGAGGGCTATGAAATTGATAGCGTTTCCGTTACCCCTGCCGACGGATACAACAAACTCAAAGGCGGTCTGGCAGAAACCGGCGTGGAAACCGGCTACCGCATTACCAAAATTACCGCCGACCTGACCGTGACCGTTACCACCAAAGCCGCCGGCACTGCCGAGAATCTGGAAGACGGCTATGCCGTTACCTTTGCGGTTGACGAACACGCCAGCGTGACCGTTTACAAAACCCAGGAGCTGACGGATGAAACCGAGAACGCAACCGTTGCTTACTCCCGCAACAGTTCGACCGGTATATTGACCAAAGACGGAAAAGGACAGGTCAACTTCCTGGTCGTTGTTGACGAGGGCTATGAAATTGACAGCGTGACCGCTACGCCAGAGGATAACTACACCAACCTGAAAGACCCCGCAGAGCTTGGTGCGGACACCAATCTTTACCGCCTGACCAAGATCACCGGTGAAGTAACCGTTACCATTACCACCAAAGTTGCGGAATAAAAAGCAACATAAAAGAAGAGGACTGCCGCGGCAGTCCTCTTCTTTTTTTCTCTTTTATTCCGAGAGCGGATAGTATTTTGCCAAGCCCCCGGTGGAAGTTTCACGGTAACCGAGCGGCAGATCCATTCCGGTATTATACATGGTTTTTACAATCAGGTCAAAACTGATCTTGTGCGAGTCGGCAAGAAAATTGGCAAGCGACACCGCATTGATGGCGCGCATTGCCGCAACCGCATTGCGCTCGATACAAGGAATTTGCACCAGCCCCCCAATGGGATCACAGGTCAAGCCCAGGTGGTGTTCCATAGCGACCTCGGCGGCATAGTCCATTTGGTCAAAGCCCATTTCAAAGAGTTCCGCCAGGGCGACCGCCGCCATAGAACAGGCAGAGCCGATCTCCGCCTGGCAACCGCACTCGGCGCCGCTGATGGAGGCATTCGTCTTGATGATGTTCCCCGCAATGCCCGCGCTGGCAAGCGCCTGAATGATCTGCTCATCGCGGTAGCCGCGCTGTTGCTGCATATAATACAAAACTGCCGGAAGAACGCCCGAAGAACCGCAGGTGGGCGCCGTAACGATCTCGCCTCCGGCGGCGTTCTCCTCGCTCACGGCAAACGCGTAAGAGGAAACCAGGCGGTTCTCCCTCGTCTGCGGAGATTCGTCGATGTGCTTGCGCTGATAAATGATCTGCGCCCGCCGCTGGGTACCAAGCCCTCCGGGAAGAATGCCGGTGACCGAAAGTCCGCGGTCAATGGCTGCTTTCATGGTCCGCCAAACGAGAGAAAGATGTTCAAACAGTTTTTCTCCCTCTTTTTCCAGGGCATATTGCCACAGGCGAATATTCCGCTTTGCACATTCGGCGGTGATTTCGGCAAAGGTGGAAAGGTCATAAATCTTTGCTTCTTTCGGTTCGTCTTCCCCCTCCCAGCGAATGGCGCCGCCGCCAATGCTCCAAACCCGTTTGGAACAAAGGACCTCCTTTCCGCAAAGCAGGGTAATGTCCATCATGTTGGGATGCACCACGGGCGGCGTTTGGGTGTCAAAAATCACCTCTCCCTGCATGGGGGAAAGCGTTTCGCGGATGATCCGGGCGGTTCCGTGCCG
>CAMOHW010000164.1 GCA_946615525.1 uncultured Clostridia bacterium
TACGGCAAGGGCATTTCCCGCACCGGCGATGTTTTGGACTATGCCCTGCTTTTGGATGTCATTCAAAAGAGCGGCTCCTGGTTCTCCTACAACGGCGAGCGCATCGGACAGGGCAAAGAGAATGTGCGCAAACTGCTGGAAACCAACCCCGACCTTTTGGCCGAGATCGAAGCCAAAGTGCGCGCCGAAAGCGAAAATGTGAAGGTTGCCGAAGAGGAGTTTGAAGTGGAAGAGGACGAGGACGAATTTGACCTCGGCTTGAACTGATTTGGGAGAAACCCGTGACCGATTTTGACACGACCCAACCGCTGAACATCTCGATCGAATCGCTCCGCGCGCAAAAAGAGGGCGAGGAAATGCAGGTGACCGTTGTTTTGGAAAACGGAACCAACCGGGATGTGCAAAAATTGGTGATCCTGACCGAGCAATACTGTACCCTCAACCTCAAAAAAGGACCCCTGACCGAGGAGCAGTTCGACGCTCTGGAATCCTCCGCACGTCTTTGCGGCGCGCTCCGCTCCGGGCAGTCGGCACTCTCCTATGGCTCGGCGTCGGTCCTGCATCTGACGCAAAAGATCATGCGGCACGGCTACTCCAAAGAGGAAGCCGCCGCTGCCGCCGAACGCCTGCGCCATGCGGGATTGATCAACGAGGACGCGCAACTGGAACACGAAGTGGAAAAATGCCTGCGCAAACTATGGGGCGCGCGGCGCATTCAAAGCCATCTTTGGTCCAAAGGGTTTTCGCGCGAAACGCTTGCAGCTCTCCCCGCGCTCTTGGAAAACACGGACTTTTCCGAAAACTGCGCGGCGCTGATCCGCAAGCATTACAAAGCCCTGCCCGAGGACGCGGCCGGACGCAAAAAGCTCTATGCCTCGCTCGCCCGCTACGGCTATTCGCCCGAAGAGATCCGCGCGGCATTCCGCAAAATGAAAACATAATATATTTACGGGGCGACCGCCGGCGGTCGCCCCGCTTTTTTTCTTTGCAAATTTGGAATGATTATCGATTGTTTTTCCAATTTCGGACAAACAAAACAAAGAGCAATTCTAAATTGTCCGGCTCCAAAAAGACCTCTTTTTTGCCCGTTTGGGGCGAGTTTTACACAGTTTCCACAGGGTTTTCCACAGGTTTGGGCAAAAAATCGGTCAAATCCTGTCGAAACACAAATCATTCCGTCTTTGGAAAAATCCCATTTTTTCGGCAATGTTTTCACACAAATGTCTTGCAATTCGCCCGCGACGGTTGTATAATATTTTTAAGAACGTTTTTGGGAAAGGAAACAGAGTTTATGAAAGCAGTTATCACCGTTACCGGAAAGGATACCGTTGGCATTATTGCCGATGTTGCCGGGCTTTGCGCAAAACGCGGCGCAAACATTATGGACATTACCCAAAGCGTGTTGGGCGAATACTTTGCCATGATTATGCTGACCGATATTGACAAGCTGAACATTGGTTTTTCGGACTTTTCGGATCAGCTTGCAACGCTTGGCAAAGAGAAACATTTGGACATTCACGCCATGCACGAAGACATTTTCAACACCATGCACCATGTGTAAGAGGTAAATAATGATCAACACCCAGGATATTTTAGAAACCATTCAGATGATCCGCGAGGAAAACCTCGACATTCGCACCATCACCATGGGTATTTCTCTTTGGGATTGCGTAAGCGAGGACCCGAATCGTCTTTGCAGGAACATCTATGAAAAAATCGTTTCGCGCGCCGAAAATCTGGTTTCGGTCGGCGCCGAGATCGAAAAACGATATGGCATTCCCATCGTCAACAAGCGCGTGTCGGTCACGCCCGTCTCGCTGATCGGCGGCGCTTGCAAGCCCGAGGACTACATTCAAATTGCCAAAGCGCTGCAACGGGCGGCGGATACTTTGGGCATCAACTTCATCGGCGGTTTTTCGGCGCTGGTGCAAAAGGGCATGACCACCGGGGCCGACCGACTGATCTCGGGGATTCCCGAAGCCCTTGCCGAAACGCAAAACGTTTGCTCCTCGGTCAACGTTGCCTCCACCAAAGCCGGCATCAATATGGACGCCGTTGCGCGCATGGGTTCCACCATTAAGCGCGCCGCCTACCTGACGCGGGACAACAACTCGATTGCCTGCGCCAAACTGGTGGTGTTTGCCAACGTGCCGGAGGACAACCCCTTTATGGCGGGCGCCTTTTGCGGCATCGGAGAACCGGAAACAGCCATCAATGTCGGCGTCAGCGGACCGGGCGTGGTCGCCTCGGCAATTCGCCGCGCGGGTGACTGCAACCTCTCTGAGCTTGCCGACATCATCAAAAAGACCGCTTTCAAGATCACGCGCGTGGGTCAGCTGGTCGCCAGCGAGGCGGCAAAAGCGCTGAACACGCCCTTTGGAATTGTGGACCTTTCGCTGGCTCCCACTCCCGCCGTGGGCGATTCGGTCGCCTACATCCTGGAGGAAATGGGCTTGGAGTCCTGCGGCGCGCACGGCACCACCGCCGCGCTCGCCATGCTGAATGACGCCGTGAAAAAAGGTGGCGTAATGGCTTCCTCCCATGTTGGCGGACTTTCCGGCGCCTTTATTCCGGTTTCCGAGGACGCAGGCATGATTGCCGCCGCCCAGCGCGGTGCGCTGACTTTGGAAAAGCTGGAAGCCATGACCGCCGTTTGCTCGGTTGGTCTTGACATGATCGCCATTCCGGGAGATACGCCCGAAGAAGTGATCGACGGCATTATTGCCGACGAGATCTCCATTGGCGTTGCCAACACCAAAACCACCGCCGTTCGCTTGATCCCCGCTTACGGCAAAAAAGCCGGCGACAGCGTAGAGTTTGGCGGACTGCTCGGCTCGGCTCCCGTGATGCCGCTCAATACCTATTCGCCCGCCCGCTTCATCAAGCGCGGCGGCCGCATCCCCGCACCAATTCATAGTTTGAAAAATTGAGGAGTGGGGGAAGACCTTGGGGGAGGGGAAAACTTTTTGCAAAAAGTTTTCCC
>CAMOHW010000165.1 GCA_946615525.1 uncultured Clostridia bacterium
AAAAAATTTCCGAGGATCCGGAGGTATTTGCACCGGCGGACGGACTATTGATCGCTACAGCCAATACCGCAAGCGGACTTTTGGAAAAAGGGGACATTATTGTTCAGTTCAAGGGACAATCGGTAACGCATTTTGAACAATTAAAAGAAATTCTTTATTCTTGCAAACGCGGAGAAAAGATCAAAGTAGTGGTTTACAAATTCGGGGAAACTTCTCCAACCGAAGTGGAAATTACACTGGGCGTTTGACAGAATCATTTTGAATGTTTTTGTGAGGAGCAATCATGAATTCGGATCTTCTGAAACAAATTGAGGAGCGTATGCCCACCTTTTCCAAAGGGCAAAAGCGCATTGCCACCTATATTTTGGAACAATATGAAAAAGCATCATATATCACCGCTTCCAAATTGAGCGAGATCGTTGGCGTTTCCGAATCGACCGTGGTTCGTTTTGCAATTGAGCTGGGATTTGACGGGTACCCCGATTTTCAAAGTTCTTTGCAGGCCTTGATGCGCAATCGCCTGACCTCTTTCCAGCGGATGGAGGTTACCAACCAACTGATTGGAAACGCCAATATTTTGGAAAAAGTTCTGTATTCGGATGCAGAGCGGATCCGGAAAACGATCGAACAGATCAACCAGACCTATTTCAAAGAAGCGATCGATCGCATTGTAGGCGCGGACAATATTTATATTGTCGGTGTTCGTTCTTCCTCCTATCTTGCGGGATTTCTCAACTATTATCTGCGCATGATTTTTGATCGTGTCAAATTGTTGCAATCCACCTCGGGCAGCGAGCTGTTTGAACAGCTTTTGGAGATTCACCCGGGAGATGTGATGATTGCCATCAGTTTTCCGCGGTATTCCAAGCGCGTCATCAACGCGGCGGAATTTGCAAAAACCAAGGGCGCGAATGTGATCGCCCTGACTGACAGTTCGCATTCTCCTTTGGCGCCGCTTGCCGATCAACTTTTGGTGGCGCAAAGCGATATGGCGTCTTTTGTGGACTCTCTGGTAGCACCTATGAGCATCATCAATGCCATGATCGTTGCGCTTTCCCGCTGCAAGCAGGAAGAACTGGATCGCCGCTTGCGCGAACTGGAAGAAATTTGGGATCGTTATGATGTTTACGATAAAAAGAGCAACTGATCGTCCCTGTGTTGTAGTCGTCGGCGGCGGTGCCTCCGGTATGATGGCTGCAATTCGTGCATCAGAATGCGGGGCGCAGGTTTTTCTTGCCGAACGGAACGACCGCCTGGGCAAAAAGCTGCGCATCACGGGAAAAGGACGCTGTAACCTGACCAATTCCTGCGGCCGCGACGAGTTTTTGACCAATGTTCCCACCAATCCGCGCTTTCTTTATACTGCGCTTGCGGCAATGGACCCGGCGGATACCATGGCGTTTTTTGAAACGCTTGGTGTTCCGCTTAAAGTGGAAAGGGGAAACCGCGTTTTTCCGGTTTCAGATCGAGCGGATGACATTGCCGACGCGCTTGCCACTCGTTGCCGCACACTGGGAGTTACCATTTTACATACAAGAGTGCGCTCAATTTTCAAACAAAACGATCGGGTAGTCGGTGTTCAGACCGAGGAAGGGGATTTAGAGGCCGATGCGGTCATTCTTGCCACCGGCGGCAAATCCTATCCCAAAACCGGATCGGATGGTGATGGCTACCGAATGGCAAAAGAATTGGGGCATACGATCACATCGATTCGCCCTTCGCTCATCCCGCTGGTCGAATCCGGCAATCTTTGCGCGCAAATGCAGGGGCTCTCCCTTCGGAACGTGGCATTGCGTATTGTAGAGTGTGCAAGCAAAAAAACGGTTTATGAGGACTTTGGCGAGTTGCTGTTTACGCACTTTGGCTTGTCCGGCCCTACCGTTCTTTCGGCTTCGGCGCATCTTTCTGATATGGCGCCCGGGAAATATGAGGCGCAAATCGACCTCAAACCTGCGCTTTCGCCTGAAAAATTGGACGAGCGTTTGCTTTCTGATTTTTCCAAATATAAAAACCGCGATTTTGCCAATTCCTTGAATGATCTGCTTCCGCAAAAGATGATTGAACCTTTTATTCGGTTGACGGGTATTGACCCGCAAAAAAAGGTGCATTCCATTACCAAAGAGGAGCGAAAGACCATTCTTTCCCATCTCAAATGCTTCTGCGTTCTGCTTTCCGGCTTGCGCCCGATCAGCGAAGCGATCATTACGCGCGGCGGAGTGGATGTTGCCGAAGTCAATCCCAAAACCATGGAATCGCGCCTGGCAAAAGGGTTGTATTTTGCGGGTGAGGTTTTGGATGTGGACGCCTATACCGGCGGGTTCAACCTTCAAATTGCTTTTTCTACCGCTTTTCTTGCCGGCCAAAATGCCGCAGGGGAAGCAAATATCCGGATATAACCAATATAATCCAATCCCGAAAGAGAGAAAGGATCGTTTATGAGTTTTCAAATTGCACTGGACGGGCCGAGCGGCGCCGGAAAATCAACTGTTGCAAAGGCGCTTGCCGCAAAAATGGGGCTGATCTATGTTGATACAGGAGCCCTCTATCGTGCCATTGGCCTTTACACCAAGAGAAACGGCGTTGATCCCAATGATGCCGAAGGCGTTGCCAAACTGTTGCCAGAAATCTCGCTGGAACTGCGTTATGACGAGGACGGAACACAGCAGGTTTACCTCAACGGGGAAGCCACCGGCAATAAGATCCGCACGCCGGAAATCTCCATGTATGCCTCTGCCGTTTCGGCAATTCCTGCGGTTCGCGCATTCTTGTTGGATACCCAACGCGATATTGCCGCCAAAAACAATGTGGTCATGGACGGCAGAGATATTGGAACCGTCATCCTTCCGAATGCGAATGTCAAAGTGTTTTTGACTGCTTCCGATGAATGCCGCGCCAAACGCCGTTGGCTGGAGCTGAAAGAAAAGGGAATGGAAACCTCTTTTGAGAGTGTTTTGGAGGATATGCGTCGCCGCGACCATAATGA
>CAMOHW010000166.1 GCA_946615525.1 uncultured Clostridia bacterium
CATCGGGCAAACGATCGGCAAGCTCGAATGCGGCATTTTTGGCGCGGATATGCAGGTAACGCTGGTCAATGACGGACCGGTTACCATTCTTTTGGATACGGAAACCCTCAAAAAGAAATAAAAAGCAAAGTGATTCTTGCTTTGCAGAAGGATTTGAAGCATGAAATTGTTTTTAGACGGGGATATCAACATATACTATGTGCAAACGCTGTGTATGATCTTTTTCCCCGGGGAAAAGTTCGGTGCCGCGGCACAAAATGATCCAAACGCTCCGGAACTGCGGTTAAAACTAACAAAGCGTGCAAAGGGATACAGCGCAAAAGCAATTGCCAAATTCAATGGGAATAAAGCGGTTTGCAACCGTGCGCTGGATTTTTCGCCCTATTATACCGAGGAAAAAACGGCAAAAATGGTTTGCGGTGCGGCTGTTGTTTCCGCTTGGGGAGAATTGCTTGGTTATCGTCCCTCCTGGGGAATGTTGACCGGTGTGCGTCCTTCCAAGGTGGCAACCGACCTTTTGCGTCATGGTGTGAGTAAAACGCGAACCAAGCGCATTTTGACAAACGAATACTTTGTCATCCCCAAAAAGGCGGCGCTTGCGACTGATGTAGCGCTTGCCGAGCAAAAGGTGATCGGAACGCCGGATGCGCGTGATTGCAGTATGTATATCTCCATTCCGTTTTGCCCCTCGCGTTGCTCCTATTGTTCTTTCGTTTCCTATACTTCCAAAAAATTGTTGGAACTGATTCCCGCGTATCTGGAAAAACTGAAAGTGGATCTGCACGCAAACTTTCAAACCATACGCAAACTGGGACTTCGTCTGAAAACCATTTACATCGGCGGTGGAACACCTACCATTTTGGAAGCGGATCAACTGCGCGAATTGTTGGCGCTCATCAACGAGGAAACCGATGTTTCTGCGCTGGAAGAATTTACGCTGGAAGCCGGCAGAGCCGATACCATTACCGCCGAAAAACTTGCCGTTGCCAAAGAATACGGCGTTACACGCACCTGCGTCAACCCGCAAACGCTTTGTGATGAAGTTCTTGTCGGTATTGGAAGATGCCATACCGCGGCTGACTTTTTCCGCGCTTATGACATTGCCCGGAACTCCGGGATCCCGGTAGTCAATACCGATTTGATCGTCGGTTTGCCGGGTGATCATTTCAAAACGTTTTCCAAAACGTTTGATCAGATTTTGGCTTTGCACCCCGAAAATATCACCGTTCACACCTTCTGCGTGAAAAAAGCGGCAGATATTTTGCGCATGGATAGCCACATTTACTCATTGCGCGGAGGAGATGCGGGAAAGTGCGTAGATTACTCGCAACTCAAAACCCAGCAGGAGGGATATAAACCCTACTATATGTATCGGCAGAAGAATACGGTAGGGAATTACGAGAATGTCGGCTTTGCATTGGAAGGCATGGAAGCAAAGTATAATATCTATATGATGGAAGAAGTGCATTCCATCATTGCCGTTGGTGCAGGCGCGGTTTCCAAATTGGTCAACTATCAGCCGCAGGACGGTTCCGGTGCACTGATCGAGCGCTTGTTCTATCCTAAATATCCTTATGAATACCTGCGCGACGAGAGCACGCAGGCAAAGTGCGAAAGGATCGAATCATTTTATCAAGAGCAGGGGCTGCTCCATTGAAAGGATTTTGCAGTGAACATCACTTTTCCCGATCGTCTTTCTCCAAAAGAATTGCAAAGCCGCATTTTGCAAGCGGATACCGCTTTTGAAGCGGAACTTTTGCGAATTGCAAATGATCTGTCCAATCAAAAAGATTTGTCTTTGATCGGTTTGACAGGACCAACTTGTTCCGGTAAGACCACCGCCGCAAAAATGCTGACAGGATGCTTTTCGCAAAAGGGGCGGACGGTTCATGTTATTTCGACAGATGATTTTTACTTTGAAAAGAACTATCTCCTTTCGCTTTCCCGAAAATCCGGAATTGAAGGACTGGATTATGATTCCGAAAAAACCATTGATACCGATTTGTTGCAGACCTGTATTTCATCACTCCTTGCAGGAAAGCCGACCAATCTTCCGCATTTTAACTTTTTTACGGGCTTGCGGGAATGCGGAATCTGCCTGACGCCCCGTAAAGGCGATTTGTTTTTGCTGGAGGGCATTCAGATCCTTTATCCAAATGTTTGTTCCATCCTGCAAAATGAGCCATATAAAAGCATTGCCATTTGTCCGCGTTCCTCCATTACCGTTGGCGGAAAAACCTTTTTGCCCAATGAGATCCGCCTGATGCGCCGGTTGGTTCGGGATGTAATTCACCGCGGCGCAACGCCTTCGTTTACGTTTTCTCTTTGGAACAATGTTCGCAAAAACGAGGAGAAAAACATTTTCCCATATTTGGAAAATTGCGATCAAACGGTAGATTCTACCATGCCGTATGAAATCGGAGTGTTAAAGCCCTATCTTGTAAACATCCTTTCGGACATGGAGCAGAGCGACCCCGCCTTTGAAATCGCACAAAACATTCTTTCTTCGCTTCAAAATGTGGAGTCGGTCAATTCCGACTTTATTTCCCCGAACTCCCTGTATCGGGAATTTATTTAAGGCATATCATTTCTCCCAAGCGCATATAATTTACCCGAAAATGCGTAAACCGGGAGGAAGAAAATGAATCAAAATTATCCGCAAACTGTAAAAAAGACCTTTTTATCCGGCGTTTTTCTTCTTTCTGTTTCCACCATCCTGGTAAAAATTGTCGGTTTGCTTTACAAAATACCCATGCTTTCCTACCTTGGCGCGGAGGGCATGGGTTATTTCAATTCCGCCTATGAAATTTATGCCTTCTTTTGCGTAGTTGCAACGGCGGGATTGCCGGTTGCGCTTTCGGTATTGATCTCTGCGGCGTTGGCAAAAGGGGAAGTCAACCGTGTCAAACGGCTTTATCGTGTTGCTTTGGTTGCCTTTTTGATTATCGGGCTAATTGGAAGTATTTTCATGGCGGCTTTT
>CAMOHW010000167.1 GCA_946615525.1 uncultured Clostridia bacterium
AATACCGCCCTCCATGGCGCGGTCCATTGCCTCGGTATGGTAGTCGTAATCGTGCTTGGGTCCGGTGGGGTGCAGTTGGAGATAGCTCTCTTTATGATAGGTCTCCTGGAACAGAATGTAGGTTCCTATGCCCGCCTCGCGCAGTTTGCGGTAGTTTTCCACCGTGGTGGCGGCAATGTTGACATTGACGCGGCGAATGGCACCGTTTTTATGCTTGATGCTGTAAATGGTCTTGATGCAATCCAGAATATACTCAATGGGGTTGTTGACCGGGTCTTCGCCCGCCTCGATGGCAAGGCGCTTGTGCCCCATATCCTGCAGAGCGATGACCTCTTTGGCGACCTCCTCCTGCGTTAGTTTGCGGCGCGGGATGTGCTTGTTTTTGAAATGGTAGGGACAATACACGCAACCGTTGACGCAGTAGTTGGAAAGATAGAGCGGTGCAAACAACACAATTCGGTTGCCGTAATAGGCGAGTTTGATCTCCTCGGCAATGCGATAGATCTCCTCGATTTTTTCGGGAATATCGCAGGCGAGAAGCACCGACGCCTCCCGGTGGGTAAGTCCCGAGCAAACGCTTCCCTTTCCGCTTTGTTTCGGGCGTGCTTTTTCCAAAATAGAATCAATAAGCGGAATATTATGTTTGTTTTCCTCGGCATAGCGAAGGGTCTCTAAAATTTCCTCGTGGTTGATAAACTCCTCGGCATGGAGGGATTTGGGATTGTAAATTGCCATGGTTCAATGGTCTCCTTTTTGGGGTGTTGATTTGGGATCGCCGCGCGAGACGACCACGCGGTATCCAATGGATTCCATGCGGCGGTCAAGGCATCCGCGGCACTCGGCCGACTCCTCTCCCGTGCAGATTTTTCCGTTGTAAAGTTCGTATTTTTTCCGGACGCTGACCGGTGAAAGATTGGGCATGACCACATTGGCGCCCGACAGAACGCCTTTTTCGCGCCCGGAGGGGTCCAGCGTTCCCAGCGCGGTGGTTGCCGGCAAGAGCAGCGGCGGATGGATCAGGCGCAGAATGGAGAGCAGATAGCAGGTTTTCGCTACACTGCCTGCAACCTCCCCCGCAAACGGCGTTGCGTGGTGCGGAATGAAAGGTCCGATGCCGCACATTTCGGGACGAAAAGTTTCTACAAATTTGAGGTCTTTTGCCAAGGTATCGGGTGTTTGACCGGGCGAACCGACCATAAATCCGCACCCGACGGCATAGCCGATCTTGCGCAGGTCGGCAAGGCACCGCATCCGGTTTTCAAAGGACAGTTCGGCGGGGTGCAGGGCGGCATAATGTTCGGCATCTGCGGTTTCATGGCGCAGCAGATAGCGGTCGGCGCCCGCCTCAAAGAGGGTTTTGTAACTTGCGAAACTCCGCTCGCCGAGCGAAAGCGTAACGGCACAATCGGAAAACTCGGCTTTGATCTGTCGGATGATGGCAGAGAGCCGCTCATCGGTAAACCAGGCGTCCTCTCCCCCCTGCAACACAAAGGTGCGAAAACCGAGCGCATAGCCCTCCCGGGCGCAGGAAAGGATCTCCTCCGGTGAGAGCCGATAGCGCTGGGCTTGCCCGTTTTCCCGCCGCAAGCCGCAATAATAGCAGTTGTTTTTACAATAACTGCTGATTTCGATCAATCCGCGCACGAAAACCTCGTTGCCGTAAATCGAGCGGCGCACCTCGTCCGCCTCTTTTGCAAGAAACGCGGCAAGTTCGGGCGTTTGCCCGACAATGAGCGCATGGTATTCGTCAAGCGAGAGCGAGTGAGTCTTTTTCAGTTTCCGGACAAGGGAAACAAGCGTTTCATTCATGCGTAATGACATTGGAAAAGGCGGTTTTGGAACTTACGCCGTCCAAAGCGCCGATCTTTCCTGCAAGCGCAGAGATGGTATCCTGCGGCGCATCGATCACCACGCTGATGATGTTGAGTCCCTTTTCCTTATAGGGAAGCCCCATTCTGCCAATGATGACATCGCCGAAATCGTGCAAAATGGCATTGAGCGCCTCGACCGATTTTTTGTTCTCTACGATAATTCCAATGACTGCAATTCTGCTTTCCATATTCATTTTCTCCTAAAAAAAAGAATTCCTGCCCGACACCGGACAGGAGCGTTTGCGCCTTTGCAGACGATTGTAGCTCCCTTTCCTTCGGAAAACTCCTTGTGTCAGGTTTCGCTTTTTGATTGAACAAGTCTTTTGTTCTTTATGATTATATCACATTGTCTAAAATTTGTCAAGTGATTTTGAAAAAGAAAAGCGGGGAACAACATTGTTCCCCGCCCTTTTTGGGTTTATTCCAATTCAAACGCGCCGGTATAGAGCTGATAATACTGCCCTTTTTCGGCGATCAGTTTTTCGTGGTTTCCACGCTCAATGATCCTGCCGTGGTCCAGCACCATGATCACATCCGAGTTGCGAACGGTGGAAAGCCGGTGAGCAATGACAAACACGGTCCTGCCCTTCATCAGGGCGTCCATGCCCTTTTGCACGATGGCCTCGGTATGCGTATCAATGGAGGAAGTCGCTTCGTCCAGGATCATAACCGGCGGATCGGCGACCGCGGCGCGTGCAATGGCAATGAGCTGCCGCTGTCCCTGCGAAAGATTGGCGCCGTTGTTGGCAAGTTCGGTCTGGTATCCTTGCGGCAGACGGGTGATAAAGTCATCGGCTCCCGCAAGGCGGGCGGCAACCATACATTCTTCGTCCGTCGCGTCCAATTTACCGTAGCGAATGTTTTCCATGACTGTTCCGGTAAAGAGGTTGGTATCCTGCAAAACGATCCCGAGCGAGCGCCGCAGGTCGGATTTGCGGATCTTGTTGATGTTGATGCCGTCATAGCGGATCTTGCCGTCCGCAATGTCGTAGAACCGGTTGATCAGGTTGGTAATGGTCGTTTTTCCCGCTCCGGTTGCGCCAACGAACGCCACCTTTTGTCCCGGTTCCGCGAACACGCTGACGTCATGCAGGACCGGCTTC
>CAMOHW010000168.1 GCA_946615525.1 uncultured Clostridia bacterium
AATCAATGTTTTGGAATGATACCGACGGCTGATGGATGGCGGCATAGATCCAGTCGATATAACTCTTTGCCGAGAGGATGGAATATCGGTCGTCCCGACGGATCAAATTGGCTTCCGAACAGAATCGCTCTTCCTTGCGGGAAGGGGTTCCTGTCAAATACAGCTTTTCTCTGGCGCGAGTCATGGCAACATAGAGCAGGCGAATTTCCTCCTCCACTTCGGCGTCTTTCTTTGCCTGATCTGCAATCGTCCGAAGGAAGGAGGGCTTGGTTTTACCGGTTTCACGGTTGAACAAATCGGAAGCAAAGCCAATCTCCTTGCGGTAAAGCAGATGCGGCCTGTCGCTTTCATTGGAGAGTTGTTTGCCGCACCCGATGAGGAAGACGACCGGATATTCCAAACCTTTGGAGGCGTGAATGGTCATAACATTGACGGCGCTTTCGGCTTTGCGGAAGCCGCCGCTTTCCAATTTTTTGGCTTCTGCCAGGCGTTTCAAATAGTTCAAAAAGCCGTAAAGACCTGTCCAGGCGGATTGCTGATAGATCCTTGCCTGATCGTAAACCGTTAAAAATTCGGGCGAGAAGGCATACGGTTGCAATTTTTGATCCTGATACAGGATCCGCAAAAAGCGATCTGCCGATTGCACAGAGGCAATTTCACGGTAAAAATCCAGCCATGCAATAAAATCGGCGGCTTTTTGAGCAAGCGGAGTTTCTGCTTTTGCCGCAGACAACAAAGCGTCATAAAGCGATTTGGAAAAATCGGTGCGCAGAAGTTGCACTTCCTCCAACGAGAATCCGCCGAATTGAGAAAGCAAATGCTCGGAGAGGGGAAGATCGCGGTGGGGGTTATCCACAATGCACAGCAGGTTGAACAGATCAATGAAAAGAGGGGAGCGATCAATGGAGTTGCCGCCGATGGTGGCAATGGCAATATTGCGCTTTTGCAACTCTTTTTGAACCTTCAAAAGTTCTTTTTCGGCTCTTCCCAAAACGGCAATATCACCGGGTTGAATGCTTGAGCCGTCGTTCTTTTTACCGGTTTGCAACAGGTGGTGGATCTCCTTTGCGACCCAGTGCATTTCCGTGTTTTCAATCACTTCCGCTTCTTCCTCTTCGGCTTTGTTGCCGCCGGTATTGGAGTTGCTGTAAAAAACGCGAATGCTGACAGGCGCGGGAGTAGGAACGGTTTTTTCGGCGGGTTTGGAGAAATGCAGATCGTCTTCCGGCAAATAATGAATGCTCTTTGGGGATGCCGAGAACAAAAGGGAGCAAACCGTGTTGGTCAGGTCGATGACCGGCTTGTCGCAACGAAAGTTATCGGACATGAAGACGCAGGTCGAGTCGGCTGTTTGTGCTTCCGGCGTTGTGGAAAGGGGCATTGCGTTCCGGTATCCCGCAAAGACAGAGGGATCGCTCCCGCGAAAACCGTAGATGCTCTGCTTGATGTCGCCTACCATAAACCGCTTTTTCCCGCCGATCAGCGCAAAAATCTCGTCCTGGATCTGGTCAACATCCTGGTATTCATCAATGTAGATCTCTTTGTATGTCCCGCGGATGGACTCAACCAACGCCTCGTTGGCGGGATTGGTCAGAATGGTATAGACCGCGTCGCGCACATCATTAAAATCCTGCACTCCGCGCGCGATCTTTTCGGCGCGGTAGCGCTGTTGAAACTCCGCATAAAAGCTATGCAAAATGTCGGCAAGCGCGGCGGTTTGCAAAAAGACATTCTTTTGCTCTGCTGGGGTAATTGTACCTGCCAGTGAGTTGAATGCTTTGATATCTTCCTTAAAAGAGTTTCGCGCGTGTTTATAGCGCTCCGACCATTCCGGATTTCCGGTTGCGCTCTTGAAGTAGTTTTCGCGGTTTTGAAAGTAGGATACGATCGTTGCAAAATCGTTTTTCAGATCAATCCAGTCCTTTTTTTCGATCGATCGTAAAATCTGTTTGCAAAAATCAGTATCTTTTGTGAGGATGATGCTCTGCTTTTTGATTGCTTCGGGGTCTTCTGTTTGATGATGTTCCTTTACCTCTTCCAAAACGGAATTGAAGGAGCGCGCTATCAGTTCCAAGCGCTCCAAAAACAGTTTTCCGCAACTTGTTTGCAAAAAGGGAAGTTCAGCTTCGGCGGTCAGATCCTCGGCGGATTTGCGCAATGCCCGGATGCCGCCTTTGACGCGTGAAAAACTTTCATAAAACTTCAAAAAGATCCCGTTGAGATCGGTTGAGGCCTGACCGTCAAAGAAATGATCCACACAGTCGGCAAACAGGTTGTTGCGAATTTTATAAAACGGGTTGGCGGTGTCTGCTTCTTCGATCTCGTATCGTCTATAAAACTCCGGGATCAATTCATCCAAGATCTCTTCCGAAAGGACGCGAAGTTCGTTTTCGTCCGCCAGGCGGAAATTGGCGGGAAGGCCCAAAAGTTCAAAATGATTGCGCACGATTTGCAAATAGAAGGAGTCGATGGTTGAGATCTGTGCACCACCAAGCAAGAGCAGTTGTTTCCGCAAGGTTTCTTTTGCGGCTTCGTCCAAATCATCTTTGGAAATTTCCGCTTCTATGGCTTTTGCAATCTTACTTTTCAATTCTGCGGCGGCGGCGCGCGTAAAGGTAACGATCAGCAAATCGGTCAAGGAAAGCCCTGCGTCGCGATCCAGAATCCGGCGAATGACGCGCTCGGTCAAAACGGCGGTTTTGCCCGAACCTGCCGCGGCGGAGACCAAAATCAATTTATCGGTCGTTTGGATAGCCGATTTTTGCGCCGTGGTCCAGTGGACTTTTTTGGGCGCGTTGGTAGAATCGTTCATGCTTGGCCTCCTTTCTTATTTTTTTGTGAATTTCGGCTTCATCAGTTTGCAGTTTGCCCGGGCAATGCAATACTGGCAGGCGTCTTCCGAGGGCGTTTTTTCGGCTCGACCGCTCAAAATCTGTTCCGAGATATCGCATATTTTATCGCAGACGCGA
>CAMOHW010000169.1 GCA_946615525.1 uncultured Clostridia bacterium
CAGCGTTGTTCTGACGGGCAGTCCCACCAGCGAATACAACACCGTCATTTTGGCGCGCCCCTATATTGGCACCACCTACGGAACGCAAATGGCCCGCTCGGTGCGCAAAGTCGCTTCCGACGCGAGCATCACATCCGTTGTCAGCACGGCGGACAGCGAAGCCGGTCTGTATGTTGACGTAGGCACCATGTAAATCGCTTACCAAAAAAATCAAACCACAATGCCGAGCCGGTTTTGCCGGCTCGGCAATTTTTTTATCTCATCCCCTTATAATTTTTTTCGTTTGATATTGACATTCCCATGCGGCGCATGATATAATAATGTAGGAAAAATCTTCTTGCAAAGGAATCTACAGAAATATGAAAAAACAGGAACTCTTTGACCGTATTGCAAAAGAATTGAACGCTTGCCTGGCTTACAACACCGAGGATATTACCCCCGAGAACGGCGATACCTTTTTCGGGCTTCCCAAACCCTACTCGGTGCCAACGCCGGGCGATTGTTTTCACGAAATGTATTATTGGGATACCTACTTTACCAACATTGGCTTGATTGCCATTGGCAACGCAGAACAGGCAAAAAACAATGTTGAGGATATTGCTTCTATGATCGATCGCTTTGGCTTTATGCCCAACGGCAGTCGCCAACGCTACCTCAAACATTCTCAGCCGCCGTTCTTTGCCCAAATGGTTCGTGAACTGCCGGATTTGGATGATGCCTCTGCAAAACGCTTCTACGAGGCAATGAAGAAAGAGCACGCATTTTTCACCAAAAACCGCACTTTCCCGAACGGTTTGGCGCATTACGGCTATTTTCCTCCCGAGGCGGATACCATTGAATCCCGTTTGGGGCATTGGAAGCGCCGCACAGGGCTGGATCCGCTGCCCGATCCCGCTATGGAGGTAGGCAACTACCTTTCCTATTGCGAAAGCGGGTGGGATTGCAACCCCCGTTGGGAAAAACACGGCTTCCAGTATGCCGCACCGGACATCAACTCTCTGCTTTGGAATTTGGAAAACACGCTTGCTCTGTTTGCCGCCAAATTTGAGCCGACAAAAGCCGACGAGTGGAAAGCCCTTGCTCAAAAACGCAAGGACGCGATGAACGCCTTTCTTTGGAACGAAAAAGAGGGTTGCTTTATGGACCGCAACACCGAAACAGGAGCATTCAGCCCGGTATTCAGCGCGGCATCCTTCTACCCGCTCTATTTTGGAATCGCCTCGCCCGAGCAGGCGGCAAAAACCCTGAAAAAACTGCCCCTGTTGGAGCGCAAATGGGGAATTATGCCCTGCGAAGAGGTAGAGACCGAGGCGCATTTCCAATGGGGTGCCCCCACCGGTTGGCCCTGCATTCAATGGATGTTGATTGGCGCACTGGAAAACTACGGCTACCATGCCGACGCTTTGCGCGTTGCCCAAAAATATGTTGACCTTGTGGAATCCGTAGAGGCAAGAACCGGTCAACTTTGGGAAAAATATGATGTTATTACCGGCATGGCGGACGAAGGCGCCGAATATCAAACTCCGCCCATGATGGGCTGGACCGCCGGCATTTATTTGAAGTGCAAACTCTTGCTGGACAAAAATTGAAATATAAAAAGGAAACAATGATGAAGAACAACGCAAAAAAACGGCTCCGTTTGGTGCTCTTGCTGCTCTTAACGGCGGCAATGTTACTTTCTGTTGCCTGTAACCGCGGCGAAGAGCCCGGCCATCAGGACCCGATCGAAGAACCGGAGGAAGAAACCAGTTTGACCATTGGCGGCAAATCCATTGCCAATCATATCATTTTGTATCCCGAAGGGCAAAGCAGTTTGGCGCTTTCCATCCGCGCGGCGATCTCTTCCAAGGCGGATCTGAGTCTTCCCACCAAGACCGAAGACCCCGGAGATGGAAAGGTTATTTGGCTGCGTGTTGATCAGCACCAAGCGCCTGCCTCCTGCCGCATTTATACCGACGGGCGTGCATTGATCCTGTCGGCACTTACCCAGGAAGGGTTGAAGGATGTAGTGGATTTGTTCAAGACCGAACTGAATAAACTGTATGAAAACGCGGAGGGCGATAAAGTGGACTTTTCGAGCGATTTTTCGGTCAAAAAAGATTGCGAGGTTATCTCGTATAGCAAGGCGACCGGCACCAAACAACTGGTAGGCGATTCGGATAAAAATCCGCTTTCCTACAAGGTCGGTGATAGTGCCGTCTTTACCGTTGCGGCAACCGCCGGCAACAAATTGCTCAGCGTTCCGTATTTCCGCGTGGAAACATGGAACGAGGCGACCGGAACGAGCACCGAAGAATATTTTGAGGGCGCCAAGGGCTATCTTGAATATCCCATCCCAACCTTCAACAAAGCCGGATTTTTCTATTTGAATGTCAATGCTTGCAACGAGAACCGGGAGAAATTATCCGGCATCTCCGATTCAGCAAACGACTATCATTTCGTGGGTGGCGTTGCTTTTGACGCAGAAAGCATGACCATTACCACTCCAAACGATTTTGACAGCTATTGGAACACCGTGGTCAATGAGGTCAAAGCCCAGCCATCCATGGGGTATAAATTGGAGTTGAAAACAACGGGCGCCAGGTCCGGATACTTTACTTATTATTGGCAAAAATCCACCGGCAGCGGCAAAGATGCAAACGGAAATGACCAGATCGCGGCAGGGTATCTCACCTATCCGACAACCGCCTCCAAAACTTCCCAAATCGGGTTGAAAGTCGTTTTCCAGGGGCATGATGGCGATCTCAGTCTCCCGGGCATTTCCTATCAGGAAAACACCGCTGTTCTCACCGTTTACGCGCACGGGCTTTCGTTGAAAGACGCCGAAAATGAAACCAAACGGAATATATATAAAAACACCATTGTAGGCAATTTTGCAAACAAACCGGAGTATTTCCGCGAGATGATCAAACGCGACCTGACCGCCGCCCGTTTCCTGATGGATTATTTCGGCGCCCATCACGCGAA
>CAMOHW010000170.1 GCA_946615525.1 uncultured Clostridia bacterium
GCTCGGTGGACGGTGACGGCGCCGCCGCATACCGTTACACCGAGGCACGGTTGGACAAGATTTCGGACGAGATGATGCGCGACATTGAAAAGAATGCCGTGCCCATGGTCCCCAACTTTGATAACCGTTTGCAGGAGCCATCGGTGCTTCCCTCCCGTTTCCCCAACCTGCTGGTGAACGGATCGATGGGTATTGCCGTTGGTATGGCGACCAACATTCCGCCCCACAACCTGGGCGAGGTGGTTGACGCCACCATTTACCGCATGGATCACCCGGATTGCACCGTGGACGAACTGATGGAATACATCAAAGGTCCGGATTTTCCCACCAGTGCCATCATCTACGGCGTCAACGGCATCAAACAGGCGTATGCTACCGGTAAGGGTCACCTGATGATGCGCGCCCGCGCCGTTGTGGAAGAAGAGGATCGCCGCATTATCTTTACCGAGATCCCCTATGCCGTCAACAAGAGCCAGCTCTGCGAATCCATTGCCAACTGCGTGAAGGAAAAGAAGATCGACGGTCTTGCCGACCTGCGCGACGAATCGGGCCGTGACGGTATGCGCATCGTGGTGGAACTCAAACGCGACGCCAACGCGCAAATCGTGCTCAACCAGCTCTATAAATACACCCAACTGCAAGCCACCTTTGCCGTCAACCTGTTGGCGCTCGTCAAAAACGAGCCGAAGGTGTTGACGCTGGCGCAGATCTTAGACCACTACATTGCCCACCAGGAGCAGGTCATTCGCCGCCGCACCCAGTTCGATTTGGAAAAGGCAGAGGCGCGCGCCCACATTTTTGAGGGCTACAAGATCGCTTTGGACAACATTGACGACATTGTTGCCCTGATGAAGGCATCCAAATCCATTCCGGACGCAAAAGCCGCCCTCTCGGAGCGCTACGGGCTTTCCGACGCGCAGGCGCAAGCCATTGCCGAAATGACGCTGGGTCGCCTGACCGGTCTGGAACGCGAAAAGATCGAGGAAGAGCTGGCCAGATTGGAAGCGCTGGTTGCCGAACTGCGCGGCATTCTTGCCGACGACGGCAAAGTGCGCGACATTATTAAAACCGAGATGACCGAGATCCGCAATAAATATGCCGACCCGCGCCGCACCGAGATCGTTCAGGCGGAGCAGGAGATTGTTTTGGAAGACCTGATCGAGCGCCACGCCTGCGTGATCACCCTGACCAACGCCGGCTACATCAAGCGCCTGCCCGCCGATACCTACACCGCCCAAAACCGCGGCGGCAAGGGCATTATCGGTATGGGAACCAAGGAAGAGGACTTTATTGAAAAGGTCATTGCCATGAACAGCCACTCTTACCTCCTTATGTTCACCAACACCGGCAAGGTGCAAATGCGCAAGGCGTATATGATTCCCGAGGCAAGCCGCACCGCTAAGGGACAAAACCTGGTCAACATTCTGGAACTGTTGCCCGATGAAAAAATTACCGCCGTTGTTGCCGTGGACGAGTTTACCGACCACGAATACCTGACCATGGTTACCCGCAGAGGCGTCATTAAAAAGACCGCCCTTTCGGATTTTGAATACCAGCGCAAGGGCGGAAAGATCGCTATTTCGCTGGACGAAGGCGACGAACTTTTGTTTGTTACCCGCACCGACGGCGAGCGCGAGCTGATGCTTGCCACCCGGAACGGTATTGCCGTTCGCTTTGCCGAACACCAGGTGCGCGCAATGGGACGCACGGCGCGCGGTGTGCGCGGCATCTCTCTGCGCGAAGGCGACGAGGTGGTCGGCGTTACCCTGGTGGAGGGGGGCAAAGAACTGCTCTGCGTGACCGAAAACGGCTTTGGCAAACGCAGCCCGTTTGAGGACTTCCGCCTGATGGCGCATCGCGGCGGTTACGGTATGAAGTGCTACAATGTAACCGAAAAGAGCGGTCTTTTGACCGGCATTGCCTCGGTGAACGATGACCTTGGCCTGATGCTCATTACCGCCGGCGGCACCATCATCCGCACCCCGGTTGCCGGCATTCCCACCCGTTCCCGCACCGCCGGCGGCGTTATCGTCATGCGCCTTGCCGACGACCAAAAACTGGTCAACTTTACCACCACGGCGCACGCGGACCCTGCCGAGGAAACCACCGTTGAAGAACCAGGTGAAGGCGCCGGATCCGAAACGGCAACACAAGCCCCTGCCGACGGCGGGGACACCAAAACCGAATAAATCAAATGTTTGCGGGGTTGCAGGTTCCTTTTTTCAGAATCCGGCAACCCCGTAATTGTTTTCATCCTTTTGAAAGGAGAATGTAGGATGCCGCGTAACTGTCGGTTGTCAATCGTTTTTCTATTGCTTGCCGCGCTGCTCTGCTCGGCGCTCTTTTCGGCGTGCTCCGGCGCGCCAAAGGCGGAAGATTTGCGCGCAGATGTTACTTCCCTTTTGGAAGCCGCACCCGAGATTAACGAGGTCTTTTTCGGCGCCGGACTGCCGGTGTTTGACCGCGCCGCGCCCGAAAATGCCGAACTTTACGCCAATGTGCCGGACTCCCTGAGCAAATACGACCTTGTGGACACCGCGCACGCAAAGTTTGCTTCTATTGAGCACATCAAGGCCGCCGCCCTGCGCGTGTATTCTTCGGCTTGCATTTCCCCGCTGTTTGATACCGCCTTTGAGGGCGTTTCCTCGGACGCGAACCCCTCCTCCATTTTGGTCAGCAAACCCTACTTTGTGGAGCAGGACGGGCGGCTCTACCAACTCCGCCGCTCGGAACTCGATCCCGACTTTGATCCCATTCGCAACCGTTCGCTGGTCTTTGATTACGCGTCCCTGCGCGTTGTGAAGCCCTCTTCCAAAACGCAGGTGCATCTTTCCGTTTCGGCGCATCTGCTTTCCAATCCGCAACAAACCGAAACCAAAGACGTTTATTTACTGGATACCCCCACCGGCTGGAAATTGAACCGCTGGGTGTTGTGAGAGGGGAGAAGTGAAGACCGCGA
>CAMOHW010000171.1 GCA_946615525.1 uncultured Clostridia bacterium
ACGAGCAGTACGGCGAGGAAATTATGGCGTGCGTAATACTCAAAGAGGGCGAAACCATGACCGAGGAGGAGTTGAAAAACTTTGTTGCTTCCAGTATGGCGCGGCATAAGGTACCGCGGTATGTGGAGTTTACCGACTCCTTCCCGATGAACGCCGCCGGAAAGATCCTCAAATACCAGATGCGCGAAAACGCCGTCAAAAAGCTCGGGTTGGAAAAAGCCAACAAGGTGGTGACGGCATAATGCGAAACGGTTTTGAAATTTGGGACGCGCATTGCCATGTTTACCCCGAAAAAATTGCCGCGCGCGCCGTTGCCGGAACCGATGCTTTTTATAGCACCGTTGCCGCCGGTCGCGGCACCATTCCCGACTTGATGGAAGCCGGAACCGCTTGCGGTGTGGACAAGTTTGTCATTCAATCGGTGGCAACCACGCCAAAACAGGTTGCCAGCATCAACCGCTTTATTGCCGAGGCGGTTGCCTCCAATCCCGAAAAATTGATCGGTCTTGGCACCATTCATCCCGCCGCCGAGGATATTGCCGCCGACGTGCGCGAACTTGCCGCGCTTGACCTGCACGGCATCAAGATCCACCCGGATATTCAGGGCTATCGCATTGACGACCCCCTGTTCTTCCCCGCCTACGCGCTTTGTGAAGAACTGGATCTGCCGATTTTAATGCACACGGGCGACAGCCGCTACGACTACTCCAACCCCAACCGTTTGTTGCCGGTTTTGCAGAAATATCCACACCTGCGCGTTGTGGGAGCGCATTTTGGCGGCTGGTCGATTTGGGAGGAAGCGGCGGAAAAGCTCGCCGGTATTCCCAATCTTTGGGTGGATTGTTCCTCTACCATGCCCTTTATGAAGGGAGGAGAGAAACACGCGCGCGTGGAAAATCTGATTCGCAAATACGGTGTGGATCGCGTGCTGTTTGGCACCGACTACCCAATGTGGAGCCACAAACAGGAATTGGATTTCTTTTTTGAGCTCAACCTTTCGGAGGAAGAACGCCGCGCCATTCTTTCGGAGAATGCAAAACGGGTTTACGAACATTAAAAAACAAACAAAAAAGGTCGGGGTAAAATCCCGGCCTTTTCTATTTGCTGGCTTGTCAGAATCATCCGAAAAACGCGGTTTCAAAAAAGCCGTGCTTTCGGCTTGTATGCAGTTAGGGCAATAAAAAAAGAAGGAGAGCTTTTTATGCCCCAGGGCAACGAGGGGGGTGGACAAAAAATCCGTCCCATACCTGCTCTCCAACTTTTGGTGTATCACCGCTTCTTGATTTTGTCAATGGGAAAAAGTAAATTGGGGATCCTACCCATAAACATTTTTTGAATAAAATGCAAAAATTTTGGGTTTTGTGTAGACGAAACCCTTTTTTTATGATAGAATATAAAATTGGTATAGTGTAATCTGTTGCGAAAGGATTATGAAATGGACTTTACAAATTTCAGCTTGCTTTATCCGAATACCGAAACAAAGGCGCGCCATGAAAGCGGAAAAGATACCCCCGACATTGACCTTTTCACCCTGGAAGAGTTGGGACTTTCGGAATTTCTTGCCGTTTCCGGCGAGGGATTGCCGCAATTTTTGACCACCGACCCGGAGGTCATCCGCTACCGGCTTGCTACCTTTGCCGATATGCTCGCCTGCCCTGAACTTTCGGCAATGCAGGAGCGCCTGGTGCCCGTTTTGAACGACGTTTTGGAACTGCGGCAGTTGGAGGCCGAAAACGGCAAAGAAGACTACCTTTCGGTCATTACCGAAATCGAACTTTACATTTCCTGCGTGGAGATCCTGCAATCCACTCTTGCGGGCCTCAAAGGCAAACTGAAAAGCCCGGCGTTTTTATCGCTGGCAAAACTGGTTGCCGAGCTTGCTGAAAGCGACTACTACCGCGAGCTGAATGAAAAGCTCAAAGACCTGACCAAGCGCGTCCGCGAGATCCGCTCGGTCACCATTGGCGTCAACCTGGACGCGCAACTGCGCCCCGAATCCGCCGGTGTTCTTTCGGTCAACCCCGACCAGTTCCAGTCCGGCGATATTTTGGAAAAGATTTTGCGCATGGGCAAAAAGAGCGAATACACCTGCATTGCAAATTTGGTTCCGTTTGGCAAAAAACAAACCGAAAACCAAAAAACCGCGCTTTCCAACGCTTTCCACAACGCCATCAACGAGGTTTACAAGTCCTCGCTCCATTCCTGGAAGAAGATTGTGCAAACCTATGTGCTGGACAACACGGCGTTTCTCCTTGACCTGATGCCCGAATTTGAATTTTTGGCGCGCGGAACCGCTCTGATGCGCGCGCTGCGCGAAAAAGGGTATCCGCTGGTCGCGCCCGAAATGCGCCCCCTGGACGAATGCGCCTTTGCCGCCGTCGGGCTTTATAACCCCTGCGTGGCGCTGAAATTGGACGAAAAAGTGGTTCCCAACGACCTTTGTTTCGATAAAAACGCGCGTGTCTATGTCTTGACCGGCCCCAACCGCGGCGGTAAATCGGTCATTACCTGCGCGCTCGGTTTGGCACAGGTCATGTTCCAACTCGGAATGTATCTGCCGGCGGAAAAAATTGCCCTTTCCCCGGTGGACGCTATTTATACGCACTTCCCCACCGGCGCGGACGACACCATTGACAAAGGCAGACTGGGCGAAGAATGCGCGCGGCTGGGCGAGATTTTTGACTGCGTGACGCCGCATTCGCTGGTCCTGTTGGACGAGTCGCTTTCCTCAACCGGCAGTTTTGAGGCATCCTACCTTGCCGCCGAGGTTTTGCGCGGACTTTCGCAGGTCGGTTGCCGCTGCCTGTTCTCCACCCACCTGCACGAGCTTGCCGCGCAAATTGAGGAGCTGAACCGCGCCGCTCTCGCTTCCGGCGGCGCCGCCATTGACACTTTAGTTGCCGGCATGGAGGGCGAGGAGGCGAAGTCCTATCTGGAGGAACTGGGCTTCC
>CAMOHW010000172.1 GCA_946615525.1 uncultured Clostridia bacterium
ACGCTACTTAATGCGCCGCGGATATTGGATCAAAGACCGCAATTTCCGAGCCGGAAAATATGAGATCGATTTGATTGCCGAATCGCTTTTTTCGATCGCTTTTGTTGAAGTAAAAACACGCAACTACCGTGAAAAAGACCTCGTCGATCCCATACCGCCCGGTCGCGCGGTGGATAAAGACAAAATTCGTTTTGTCAAGCAAGCAGCAGCGCAGTATTTGCGCCAACACCCAACCTGGAAAAAATGGCGCATGGATATTATTGAAGTCTGGATGTCCGAAAATAAGGTCTTCCGAATCAAAAGAATCAAGGATGTGAAAGCAATATTCTGACCGCCGGAGGCGCTCTATGGATCTTTCGCTATTTGATTTACACTGCGATACTGCTTTTGAACTATTTGCAACAAAGCAACGACTTGCAAGCAACAATTTGCACATTTCCCTGGAAAATACTGCAAAATTCAAGCAATACATCCAGGTTATGGCATTTTTTACATCTCCGGATTTGACAGATAACGCCGGCTGGGATCGTTTTTTGAAAATGCGAAAATACCTGCTCGCCGATCCTGCCGTCACTTTCGGAACAGTTGAGGCGGTTACAACCTGTCCGCCCCGAAAAAAGGGTGTTTCCCTTTTGTTTGCCATTGAAGACACTCGCATTTTCTCAGGACAGATCGATCGGGTAACGCAGGCCTTTCTCCTAGGTGTGCGGGTATTAACACCACTTTGGGCAGGCGAAACCTGCATGGGCGGCGCCCACGATACCGATGCAGGGCTGACCGATTTTGGGCGACAGGCAATTACAAAAGCGCTCTCCCTGGGAATGATTTTAGATGTTTCCCACGCCTCGGTGCGCTCGGCAGAGGAGATCTTCTCTCTTGCCGCCGCGCAAAAACGCCCGGTCATTGCATCTCATTCCAATGCCGCTGATGTTTGTCCGGTTTCGCGCAATCTTTCGCGCACACAAATCCATCGCATTCTCGATTTGGGCGGTATTATCGGTCTGAATCTTTATCCGCGCTTTTTGAAAAAAAGCAAAAGCGCCTCAATCAACGACTTACTCCCTCACATTGAGTTTTTTTTGGAAGAAGGAGCCGAACACGCCCTCTGTTTGGGTGGGGACTGGGACGGTGCTACCCTTCCCGAAGAGCTACATTCCATACAGGATCTATCCAAACTGGCGGATCTACTGCTCTCCAAGAACCATTCGGAAACATTGATCCAGAATCTCTTTTTTGAAAATGCTTATTCATTCGCTAAAAAATACATGACATTTCTATTTTGATCCCTTGAAGGAGGATTTTGACCATGAAGTTTATCAGCACGCGCGGACATGCGGCAAAGGTAACCGCCGCACAGGCAATCGCACAAGGATTGGCTCCGGACGGAGGTTTATTCGTCCCCGAAACCATTCCGCAACTCACCAAAGAGGATTTTTCCGCGCTTTGCAAAATGTCCTATCCCGAAAGAGCCGCAAAGATCCTTTCCCTGTATTTGAGCGACTATACCGAACAGGAGCTGTTGGAAGATTGCCGCGCCGTCTATTCGGAAAGTTCATTTGTGGGCGGAGCCGCGCCGCTGGTGTCTTTGGGCAGTAATTTGAGTGTATTGGAACTTTGGCACGGCCCCACCGCCGCGTTTAAGGATATGGCTCTGCAAATCATGCCGCGTCTGCTTTCCCGCGCGCTGGGAAAGACCGGCGAAAAACGCACGGCGTTGATTTTGGTCGCCACCTCCGGCGACACCGGAAAAGCCGCACTGGAAGGTTATCGTGATCTGCCGCAAATCAAAATCATCGCATTTTATCCGGTAGATGGCGTCAGCCGTGTGCAAAAGCTTCAAATGGCTACGCAATTGGGCGAAAACGTTTCTGTTTGCGCCATTCACGGCAACTTTGACGATGCCCAAACCGGCGTCAAGCAAATTTTCGGGAATGCGGAGTTTGCCAAAATGTTAAACGAGAAAGGTTACTTCCTTTCCAGCGCCAACTCCATCAACTGGGGACGTTTGGCACCGCAGATCGTTTACTATATTTCGGCCTACTGCGATTTGATCAATGCCGGAAAATGCAAGTTCGGCGATCCGTTCAATGTTTGTGTTCCCACCGGTAACTTTGGCAATATTTTTGCCGCCTATCTTGCCAAACGCATGGGACTTCCTGTCGGTAAACTGATTTGCGCTTCCAACTCCAACAACATTCTTACCGATTTCCTTTCCACCGGCGTTTACGACCGCAATCGTTCTTTCTATTTGACCATGTCGCCCTCTATGGATATTCTGATCTCCAGTAACCTGGAGCGTCTGCTTTGGAGCGTTACCGGCGCAGAAAAGACGGCATCTTATATGAAACAGCTCTCCGAAACAGGAAAGTATGCCGTTGACGCGAACACGCTTGCCGCCATTCAAAATGATTTTGTCGGCTATTTTGCAACTGAGGAAGCAACTGCGCAAACCGTTCTGCAATTCTGGAAGGATCAAAACTACCTTGCCGACCCGCACACCGCCGTTGCCCTTTATGCCGCGCAAACCTATGTAAAAGAGAGCGGTGACTCCGCCCCTATGGTCGTGGATTCCACCGCAAGCCCCTATAAGTTTGCAAACAATGTTTTCCGCTCTATTACAGGCAAAGAACCCGGCGGTGATTTGGAGGCACTGGAGGAACTTACCCAACTGACAGGCGTTCAAATCCCCTATCCTCTTGCCGGACTGAAAGATCGCACCGTCCGTTTCACCGAAGTATGCAAACCGAGCGAAATGATTGACCGTGTTTTGCAATTTGCAAAGTAATTTCCGCAAAATAATACGAAAAATACCGTAAAATTGCAAAAAAGGCGCTTCGCCTTTTGCCCTTGAAGATTGACAAAAAGCGAAACGCCGTATGCTGATGCAGATTATCCTTGTGCGCCCTCTTTGGGTTTGAAGGTAGAACAAACCGTATCGTCGGAAC
>CAMOHW010000173.1 GCA_946615525.1 uncultured Clostridia bacterium
ACAACCGAGAAAAGGCCGAGTGTGACCGTCAGGAAGCGTTCCCTGTTATCATCATCAAAAATGACCGGTGCCTGCAACTCTGCAAGCAGATGATCCGGGATTTCTCCGTCACGGCAGCAGGGGCAGCAGCACGGGCGATCCGGTTTTTCCATCACGCGAGAGCCGAGCAAAACGGGATCTACTACTTCTACAACCGCGGTGGGCATATTTCTGCTGCCCTCTCCGGGTTCACCAATGGAGCAGAATCCGTCGCTCTGGGAACTGCGAAAGATCATGGTCCCGTTCTCTCCGCCGTAAAGGATGACGCGCTTTTCCAAAACGGCAAGCCCTTCAAAATCCTGCGGCTGAACGCCACTATGACCGGCACCGCGTCCGCCAACGCAGGCTTCACAATCCACACGGATATAGAAACGAATGTTGACAGAGTAAAAACCGCGATTGAAGGCGATTGGATCAATAGTCAGATTGGTCCAAAGGATCTCCGCATTCTTTGCGCGAACAGCTCCGGCATGTTCCAGGATCTCGTTTCCAAAATCGGAAAGATAAACGCGAACATTCTCAAAGCAATCCCGATCGCGGCAGGAATCCAGGACACGATTGGTCTCAATGCAAACCGTTTCCCGCGGCAAATTCGGGAATCTGTTTTCCCCCATAACCGTAAATCTCCTTTTTATTGATCAAATTTCACAAGGAGAATCCTCTCCTCGCTATCATTCTATGCCGACCGCCTTTTTTTGACACCTTTTTCCTATTTTTACTGTAAAAAAAAGGCGTTTCGCCAAAGCGAAACGCCTGAAAACATAAAATCAAGCCAATCTTCTACGCAATCTGCCAATGACGCGGCCGCGGCACTGAATGTCGGCAAAGTCTTTGAGCAAGATCGGACCATAATCCGGATTGAGGGAGATCAGCCGGTCTCCTCCGAAGATCTTAAAGAAACCGCTGCCATCCAAAAGGAAGATGCCCGCCTCCCCAACTTCAACCGTTTCCGCGCTTTGCACCAGCAAAACATCTCCGTTGTGGTATTTGGGTTCCATACTGTTTCCGCTGATGCGGAGTGCGTAATCCGCCTCCATTGTTTTTGCGTTGTTGGAAACGCTGAGGCGCTCGGCTTTGCTATCATCCAAATAAACGCCGCTTCCTGCCGAAACAGGCAGTTCATACAGCATCAGCGTCCGCTTGCCGGTCTTTGTCTGCGCGCCTGCATACCTGCCGGCAGACTGCTTGGGAAACAGAAGGATTCCTTTCTCCTGCATTGTGGAGGGGGTCTTTTCTTTCTCATCCTTTGCAAAGGCGCGTGCTTCTTCGTGTGCAATGACCGCATCGGTCAATTCCTTGCCCCAACGATCCAGTTTGCGGTATTGCTCAATCAACCGGATCTCCTCGCGAGAAAGTGTATAGTTATTGGTATTCTCCGGATTTCCGGTAATGATGAAATCCACCGAACAATCCAGCGCATTGCAAATTGCAACAATGTTGGAAAGTTTGGGCGACTCGTTCATTCCCGCCATCAACTTACTCAAAGTGCCAAGCGGAATACCGGAACGCTCCGAAAGACGCTCGTTGGTCATCTTGCGTTCGTTTTTCATCCATTTGATTCGATCAATATAAGTTTCCATTTGCAACCTCCGTTTTCCGATTTCGATATGATTATATCACATCTTTTTCCGTTTGTAAATAGTTTTTGGAAAAATTTTTCTTTTTTTGGAAAAAATATTTAAGAAATTGAAAAAACAGAGGAAAGAGAAGCTCCAATTTGCTGTGCCGAGAATTGCGCTTCCTCAACAGTCGTTGCCCCGCTACCGATCAACAACGAAAGTGAAAACGGTGCATATTGTTGGTTTTGAGGCGTGGATTTGAGCCGGATCCCCCGAAAAATGCCCGGTGTTTGCTCCTCGGCGGCGGCTTGCAATGCTTTTGCAAACTGCAAATTCTTTTGCCAAAAAGAAGTCCGACTTTCGCTCGTGCCCACTCCGACAACCGCCAAAACCTGCGCAATAGGATCCGTCGTATCCTCTGTAACGGGTTTGATGTAATTCCCTTCGCTATCAAAAAGCGAATCTCTCCCGATCTCGATCACCACCGCAATCTCCGGATATTCGATCAGCGCCTGTTGAATCAACTTTTTGGCTCGTTCCGAACTCCCCAGATATCCGTCCCCCGCTTCCGGCTCCCCATAAATTGCGGATATCCCGTTTTCCTTCAAGGTATCCTGCAATTTTTTTGCAACGGCGCAAACGGTTTGGTCGGAGTTCTCCGAAAAAGTGGCCTCTCCGATTTTATCCACGGTGATCGCGCCCTCTCCCCTCCAATACGCTTCCTTTGGATTGGAACAATAAATAAAAACAAGAGGGCTTTTTGCAAAATGAATCGCATCCTCCGAGGGCATTTCCGCCTGCCCGGCTTCATACAGCGCTTTGGAAATGATGGAAACGGTGTTTTCCTGCGTTTCCTTTGGTTGATCTTTGTCTTCCTGCGGCTCCGATCCCAAAGAAGTCTCGCCGTTTGACTGACCGAATGGCTCGGTTTCCCGTTCGCGCCGAAAAACGCCCTCAAAAAAGGTTTTTACCGGTTCTCCAAAAGAGGTCCAGATCCCGCTGACAGCAAATGCGGCAACCAATACTGCTACACAAACAAGAAAAGAAAGCAATCGGAACAAATGACGCCCCATGGGTTTGGCAAGTTTTACGCGTTCCGAAGGAACCGGCAACTGTTGTTTGGATTCTTCTTGTTTCATGGCATTCTCCCCGATTTTTTGTTACATTTTATGCAAAACACCGGGATTTTATGTAAAAGGGACTTGCCTGCCTCAGTTGGCTAAATCCCCAAAAAATGCAAGAGAAAGCGCACGGGAAAGGATGATAGAGATCTGTTCGGTCACAATATCGCACTCTTTAAGAGATACAAAAAAATCTCTTTCGCTTCCCAAAACGGATTGCAC
>CAMOHW010000174.1 GCA_946615525.1 uncultured Clostridia bacterium
GGAGATACGATGTTGCCATGGAAATGGGCCAGGCGCTTTTGCAGCTGCGCCGGATCGAAGCGTATGCCCAATACAATCCCGAAGCGGTGCGCGAGGCGCTGGAAACGGCAAAGAACAACTATGTTCTGCTGGAATACCGCCTGAAAAACAATATTCGCATCAATCCGGGCGATTCTTTCCAACTGATTGACACACTTACGAATCTGGACGGCGGATCCGGCGAAACCAGTCGGCTTTGGGATACGCTGAACACTACGCTCTCCCTGATCTCCATCGTGCAAATCCTCTCCATCATTCTGGCGGCGGGCATGGTGGCAAGCGAGTTTGGCAAAGGAACCATCAAGTTTTTGCTCATTGCGCCGGCAACGCGTTGGAGGATCCTGCTTTCCAAATATTGTTCGTTGCTCATCAATATGGCACTTTTGTTCTTTGCGTTGCTGCTGGGCAATGTGCTGTTCGGGATCCTGTTTTGCGGAGGAAGCGATTTCTTCCTGCCTATTTTAACGGCAACGGGAGGCGCTATCAAGCGTTCCTCGCCCATTCTGCTTCTCATTGGCAACTATCTTTTGGAGTTGGTTGGAATGCTGGTCATGGTCACTCTTGCATTCATGATCTCCTCACTTTTCCGCAATTCCGGAGCGGCGGTCGGCATCAGTCTGCTCATCTATTACGGCGGCAGCACAGTCAATTCCATTCTTGCATTTTTGGGTGCGGATTGGGGAAGATATTTGATTTTTGCCAACATCAATCTTTCCAATATTCTGCGCGGCATTTCGGTATTTCCGCATCAGTCGATCTGGGTGGCGATCATCGTTCTCGCGTTGCACATGGCTGTCTTTTTGTGGACGGCGTTTGACGCATTCGACCGGAAAGAAATTTGACACGCGATCTATGGGGGCGCGCCCGAATTCGGGCGCACCCTTTTTGTTTTTGGGCGCACCCCGCCCTTGCGTTTCTCATAAACTGAAAAAGAGGGGAAAGCCCCCTCTATTTCAATGTAAAAAAGGGAAGGAGGGAAAAAAGATGCCGTTTCAAATCAGCGGCAAGATGTGCCTTGTCCCCATCGGGGCGATCACTCAGGCAATGCACGCCAAAGAGGTGCTTGCGCGTGGTGGGATCGTGGCAACCGTGGTCCGCAACGATCCTGCGGCAACCGGATATGGTTGCGCCTATGCCGTCTCCTATCCCTGCGAGCAGGAGCGGGAGGCGCGGCGGCTCTTGCGCCGCGCCGGGATCCGCTCGCGCGGAGGCGGCAGAGTATGATTTATTTTGACCATGCGGCAACCAGTTTTCCAAAACCGCCGGAAGTGGTGAGCGGCGTTTGTCATTGCTTGCAGACTTGTGCCGGAAATGCCGGCAGGGGGGCATATCAGTCCTCTATGCGGGTTTCGGAGTTGCTTTACGAGTGTCGATCTCTGGCGGCGGAACTGTTTGGAGCCGACTCCCCCGAGCGTGTTGTTTTTACCGCCGGTGCCACCGCCGCGCTCAACCAGGCCATTCGGGGAAGCGTCAAAGCGGGCGACCATGTCCTGATCTCGGACTTGGAACACAATGCGGTTTATCGACCGGTTTGGAAATTGGCAAAGGAAGGGACCATCACCTATACCGTTTTTCCGACTTTTGTAGCTGATCCCGACGCCACATCCGAGCAGATCTTGCAAGGGATCCGGGAGCGGATCCGTCCAAATACCAAACTGCTGGTTTGCACCCATGCCTCCAATGTTTGTTCCGCGGTGCTTCCGGTTGCAAAAATCGGCGCTCTCTGCCAAAGCAGAGACATTCGATTTGTGGTGGATGCGGCGCAGTCGGCGGGGCATTTGCCGGTCAACCTGAAAGATTTTTCGGCAAATGCCGTCTGTATTCCCGGGCATAAAGGGCTTTGCGGACCGCAGGGAGCAGGGCTTTTGATCCTGGAGAAAAACACGGTTTTGGAGCCGCTTTTGCAGGGCGGGAGCGGCGTTGGTTCGCTCGAGCCGCAAATGCCCGCGGAGCCACCCGAACGATACGAGGCGGGAACGCTCCCGCTTCCTGCCGTTGCAGGGTTGTATGAAGGGCTTAAACTGTTTCGCCGGCGCTCGCTTGCCCATGTTCGCTTGCGCGAAAAACTGCTTTGGCAAAGTCTTGCGCGGCAACTGCGATCCCTTCCGGGCGTTGCCATCGCGGCGCCGCAGTTTTCGGGCTCGGTGCTTTCCTTTTGGTCGGATACAATGAACTCCGAGCCGCTTGCGGCGGCGCTTGATGAGCGCGGGATCTGTGTGCGTGCCGGTTTTCACTGCGCGGCACTGGCGCATAAAACGCTGGGAACGCCTCCCGGCGGGGCTTTGCGCGTCAGTTTCGGGCAAGGAAGCACCTTGGAAGAGGTCCGGCAGTTTGCGGCGGCGACCCGGGAGATCCTTTTTGGGAATTAGCCGTTTGCAATCCATTTTCGGGTTGGCTCGCTCTTTGGGCGAGCCAACCTTTTTTGTACAGGAAAATCTTTTGCTTTTCCCGTAAAAAAATTAAAAAAATCTCTTTACTTTTTTATATGATTATGTTAGAATATAAGCTGATGACATATGTTTGTCAAACAAATGACAATTTTCAAACAAAAACAGGAGGTTCTATCAAGTATGGCAATTCAAAGAAAGAAACTGTCCATGGATGGCAATACCGCCGCGGCGCATGTTTCCTATGCGTTTACGGAGGTTGCCGCAATCTACCCCATTACGCCTTCTTCCCCGATGGCTGAGGTGACCGACACCTGGTCGGCAACCGACAAAAATGTATTCGGCGAACCCGCAAGAAACATTTTCGGCGAACGGGTCAAGGTCATGGAGATGCAATCCGAAGCGGGCGCTGCCGGTGCCGTTCACGGCTCTTTGGCGGCGGGCGCACTGACCACCACCTACACCGCGTCCCAGGGCCTGCTGCTGATGATCCCGAACATGT
>CAMOHW010000175.1 GCA_946615525.1 uncultured Clostridia bacterium
CCCAAACCGACGCCGCAGAAAGGCGGTCGCATGGGTTCTCCAATTCGATCACCCTTGTTCCCGTTTGCAAAACCTCTCGGCGCAAGCGGCTCCCCCGCGGAAGCGCGACAATACTCTCTACCTCGTTGCGATCAAAATGCTGCAACAGGTTCAAAAGCAAAACGCCGGCGCCGCCAATATTCGAATCGCTGATGACGTGTAAAACCCGCATTTCCCATTCTCCTTTTTTCTCTTTTAGCGTTAGTTTTTGCTAAAATAATATAAAAAATACCGTGTTTTACAAGAAAATGATCAAAAAAGCAAAGAAAACCGGGCACCGCAAAAATGCGGTGCCCGATTTTGATTGTATAGATTTTCAAATGGCATGAACGCCCAATTTGGCGTCGGCATGGTCGGCGTCAATGCCGTATTTTTTTGCCTTGCGGTATTCAAAAAACTTTTTGGAAACCTCCGGGAAGAGCGCGTAAGAAAGCACATCTTCATCCTGCTCCAAGTAGGGAGCAATCTCGGCGCGCAAAGTGTCGAGTTCGGGTTTGAGAGCGTCGGCGGGACGGTAGGGGATGGGCTCCTCGTCGCCAATGATCTTTTTGACGAATGCAGGGTCAATATCCACCGGCGTTTTGCCGTATTCTCCGCGCACCAGTCCGCGGAACTCCTTGGTGGTGGTCTTATACCGCTCGCCCATAATAACATTGAACACCGCCTGCGTGCCTACGATTTGCGAAGAAGGAGTTACCAGCGGCGGATAGCCGACATCGGCGCGCACGCGCGGAACCTCCTCCAAAACGGCGGTGAGTTGGTCGGATTTTCCCGCCTGTGCCAACTGGCTCATCAGGTTGGAGAGCATTCCGCCCGGCACCTGATAGCGCAGAGCGTTGACATCCACTTTGAGTGCCTTGGGGTTGAGTTGCCCGCTTGCCAGATATTTTTCGCGCAAAGGGGTAAAATATTTGGTAATGGGATCCAGTTTATCCAAGCTCAAACCGGTATCGTATTCGGTTCCGGCAAGGGCGGCGACCAGCGCTTCGGTTGGCGCTTGCGAGGTTCCCATTGCCATTGGGGAAATTGCCGTGTCAATAATGTCCACTCCGGCTTCCACCGCTTTGAGGAGCGTCATAGAAGCAAGACCGGAGGTATAATGCGTGTGCAGTTGAATCGGGATCTTGACCGTTTCTTTGAGTGCTTTGACCAGGTCGTATGCATCGTAGGGTTTGAGAAGTCCTGCCATATCCTTGATGCAAATGGAATCGGCACCCATTCCCTCCAACTGTTTTGCATAATTGGCAAAATAGTCGATCGTATAGACCGGTCCTGTGGTATAGGAAAACGCTGCCTGAACGTGTCCGCCCTCTTTTTTGGTGGCGTTGATCGCCGTTTTGAGGTTGCGCGGATCGTTCAGCGCATCAAAAATGCGAATGATGTCAATGCCGTTGGCGAGCGATTTTTGCACAAAATATTCTACCACGTCATCCGAATAATGGCGGTAGCCCAGAATGTTTTGCCCACGGAACAGCATTTGCAGTTTGGTATTCTTTACCCGTTCACGGATCTTGCGCAAACGCTCCCAGGGGTCCTCGTTGAGGAAACGCATACAAGCGTCAAAGGTCGCGCCGCCCCATGCCTCCAGCGAGTGGTAGCCCACCTGATCCATGGTTTCCAGAATGGGGAGCATCTCCTGGGTGGTCATACGGGTAGCGATGAGCGACTGGTGAGAATCGCGCAAAACCGTTTCGGTAATTTTTACTTTTGCCATTGATATGATCTCCTTTTACCGACTTATTTGAAGAAGGAAAGCAGAACGCCTGCGGCGACTGCAGAACCGATCACGCCCGCAACATTCGGTCCCATTGCGTGCATCAACAAAAAGTTTCCGGGGTCCTCTTCCTGCCCCACCTTTTGGCTGACGCGCGCCGCCATAGGAACCGCCGAAACGCCGGCAGAACCAATGAGCGGATTGATCTTTCCGCCGGTGAGTTTGTTCATGATCTTTGCGGTCAGCAATCCGCCGACCGTGGAAATTGCGAAGGCGACAAGCCCCAGCACAATAATGAGCAGTGTTTTGAGTTGCAAAAAGTTTGCGGCAACCGCCGTTGCCCCGACCGAAATGCCGAGGAAGACGGTGACAATATTCATCAGTTCATTCTGCACGGTCTTGGAAAGCCGCTCGGTCACACCGCAAACATTTAAGAGGTTGCCAAACATCAGACATCCGATCAGTACCAGCGCGTCCGGAACCACCAAGCCGACAATCACTGTTACGATAATGGGGAAAATGACCTTTTCCACACGCGAAACCCGGCGGAGTGCCGTCATGCGGATCTGCCGTTCTTTCTTCGTGGTCAGCAGGCGCATCAGCGGCGGGTGGATCATAGGAATGAGCGCCATGTAGGAATACGCCGCAATGGCAATGGCACCAAGCAAAGCCGGCGCCAGCGTCTTGGTAACGGTAATGGCCGTAGGTCCGTCTGCGCCTCCAATGATACCAATAGAAGCCGCCTCGGTCCCCAAAAACTGTCCCGAAAGCAGTGCGCCGCCAAAGGCAACAAATACACCCAGTTGCGCGCCGGCTCCAATGAGCAGACTCTTGGGATTGGAGATGAGGGGGGTAAAGTCAGTCATGGCTCCAATGCCAATGAAAATCAGGCAGGGGTATATACCGGTTTTTACACCGATATAGAGCAGATCCAAAAGTCCGCCGTGCTTCAAAACTTCGGCGTAATCAATTTGCGTACCCGCAAACCACATTTCGTCATGGAACAGCATTCCGCCCGGCAGGTTGGTCAACAACATTCCAATGGCAATGGGTAAGAGCAACAACGGCTCAAACTTTTTGACGATCGCAAGATAGATGAGTACCCCTGCAACCGCCAACATGATCAGGGTTTTCCACCATGCTG
>CAMOHW010000176.1 GCA_946615525.1 uncultured Clostridia bacterium
GACTGGACGCTGACCGCTTCGATGAGCAGCCAGTCCAGGGTCAACGACATTGTCAACGACGCGTCAAGCTCCTGGAATGAGGCGCTTCGCTTCGCCAGAAAGCATCCAAAGACCACGATTATTGCCGGCGCCGGGCTGTGTATTCTGATCGGGCTGGTGATCGTGCTGGCGGTGCGCGGAAAGAAATCGAAGCAAGACAGGCCCGGCGGACGGTCGAAATAAGGAGGGAAGATCATGCCCGAAAACGAGCCAATGAAATATACAAAATTGATCCTGTTGGAAGCGATTTTCCTGCTTTCCATCCCGCTTTTCTTTGCCGTGGTGTGGATGCCGGTTTATCAGGTGGTTTCCGGAGATATTTTGATGCAGGGGTCGCTGTTCCTTTTGCTTTGGGACTTTTTGAAATCCGCTTTGATCTATCTGTTTGCCTGGTTTTCCATTGTGCTTTTGATTTTATCACTTATCTTCTTTGGCTGGAAAAGGAGTTTACCGCTCCTGGGCTTTTATTTGCTTGGTTCTGCAATTCGCTCTATTGGAACAGCAGTTTCCTCGGCGATCGTATTGCACGAGTTTGACGACATTTTGATCGATAATATCTGGGACGCGGCATTGGATGTCCTGTTTGATCTCTTATTGGTGTCCGTTTTCTGCTTGATTTGTTATTTTACATTGATACGCAAACGAAGCATAGAAGAACGAAAGAAACTGCTTCCGCCTGCCGTCAAGGGTTTTTCTCCGGTCCCATTGCATTTGGCGGTTTTGCTTTCGGTTTCCGTATTCTATGCTGTCCAAGTATATAGCAGGATCCGGTATGACATCTTTTACGGCGCGCCGGCAAACGGTATGGACCTTGCCTGGATGATTTTCTACTATATTGCCGACTCTGCGCTTGCGGTCTTCGGATATTTTGCGGTAGTATTGATTTTGAAAAAATTGACAATTCCGAAAAAGAAAAAATAAAAAAAGATCCGTGCTTTGCACGGATCTTTTTTTATGACCGATTTTGACGGAACAACTCAAACGCAAGAACTGCGGCAGAAGCCGAGGAGGAAAGGGAACCGCGAAAATCGCTGCCGTAGTCAATGCGGACAATTTTGTCGGCATTTCCCAAAAAAGTGTGGGAAATACCGCGTTTTTCGCCACCGATGACCAATAAAATCGGGTAGGAAAAATGGTTTTCATAAATGGAGACCGAATCACGGATGCCGGCGCAAAGGATCTGATAGCCGGCGGAACGGAAGACTGAAACGGTTGTTTCGGCATCTGCCGAATACAACGGCAAACGCTCGGATGCACCCGCCGACGCACGCGCGACAATTCCGGCGGCGTTCATCCAGTTGCGCTCCGGTAAAACCACTCCACAGGCGCCTGCGGCATAAAGCGAGCGTAGCGCACCGCCAAAGTTGTAGGGGTCTTCCATGCCTTCTAAATAGACATATAATCCACCCGGCCGGATTTGCTCCTTGGCAAGCGGCAAAATAGTGCGTTCACCGCATTCGGCAAGGATCCCGCCATGCGTCTGCCCGGAAGCAAGCGCATTGATCGTTTGCGCATCTGTATATTGTATTTCAAAGCCGAGTTCGGCTTTTTTTGCTTCCAAAAAGCGAATAAATGGGGCTTTTTTAGAAGTTTTTTCGCGGTCGACCCAGATTTTGAAAATGGGGCGATCATTCACCGCTTGGCTGTTCAAAAGCGCCGAAATAGAGGTAGATCCTTCTAAAAGGACGGTTTTTGATATTTCATCTTGTTTCATTTTTGCTTTCCTGATTCTATAATAATCATTTTCCTCATATACTCTATCAAAGTCAAAAAGGAGGAATGTGGTTTATGGCGGGAATGATTTGGAGCGGGAGAGAAAGATGCGTGGTCCTTGGAGAATACCTGATTGAGCACCGGGCAACTGTCCGGTCCTGTGCGGCAGCACTTGGTGTAAGCAAGAGCACAGTACATAAAGATGTTACGCAAACGTTGAAATTTGTGAATAAAGGGCTTTACAACGAGGTACAGCAGGTTCTTTTGAAGAACAAGCAGGAACGGCATCTGCGCGGCGGTGAGGCAACCAAGAACAAATATTCGGCGCTCCATCGCATTTCCAAAGCACAAAAAGGGAATTAAGAAAGGGGAAGTCCGGCATAAAGCAACTTCTCTGCTTCTGCCGGCGTAAAATTTTCTTTCAAAGTTTGCAGGATTTCATCAAAGAAAATCCTGCTGGCTCGCTCCGGCGAATTGACGCCGCTTCCAAGGAGCACGGGAACGCCTTTTTGCAGTATTTTACGCAAAAATACCGTAAAATCCGACAAAAACAGCGATTGAAATGAGGTTTGCAAGGCAATTCCGGGCAGATTGATGATGCGTTCCAAAACATCTTTCGGGTAAAAAATCGGCAATAGTTGCGCGTCTGTCAGTAGAACGCGATATGGTGAGTGCCTAACGAATTTTGCCAGAATGTTTTCGGTGTCTTCCTGCGCAGTAATTGGGAGTGAAACCGCCAAAAACCTGGTTTTTGGGATGCAAAAATGGCGCAAAACGTTGTTTTCGGGCATTTCCGGACGCAAATAAACGGTTGGACGTACAAAAAACTTTGCCAAAAACGGCAACTGTTTTTGAAAGGCGCTCAACGCGGCGTTTGCGCGAAACTGAAAGATGGCTTGCGAATCGGATAACGGATCATATTTCGGGAAAAACGCGAAATCCGTAATTCCTGCTTGATCGTGTAGAATTTGCATGGCTTGGACAGCGGTTTCAACATTTGCCGTTTGATCGGGAAATCCCGGCAATAGTTTGCAGTTCCAATCCATTCGTTTCATAATGTCCTCACAGTAAAAATAAAACAATCAAAAAAATATATAAATATAATATATTAAATTGCCTTTGATTATTGGTCTG
>CAMOHW010000177.1 GCA_946615525.1 uncultured Clostridia bacterium
TGCCCTGCGGCTCGCCGTCATCCGAGCAGCGCATAATCGTGTCCCCTTGCAGGCGATACGCCCAGACATGGTGGCGTGCGTCGGGAAAGTTTGCCCGGATTTTTTTGATATAGTTCTGTGCTTCCTCCTCGGAAGCTACCGATTTTGCACGTCCTACAAAAACCGACTTTTTTTCTTCCAGTTCGGCAATTCCCTCTTGCCCGAGAGTGACGCGACGTTCGATTCGCTCATTCATCGGTCGATTCCTCCCAGTTCGGGTCGTAGGCACGCAACGCCCCGTGCGTTTTGGCATCTACCGTTGCAAGGACTTCAATTTGATCTACACCATAGGTGACCGATTCCACAACGGCGTCCCGATACAGGCGGTTGAGAACGCCCGCCTCGGCATTTGGAATGTAAAAACAAACTTGGCGTTTGCCATCCTGCAACAGACTTTGCAATTCATTCAAAAGCAGTTCCACGCCCTGCCCTGTTTGCGCCGAGATGGAAACGGTGCGACGATTGGGTGCAACCGTTCCAATGGCGCGAAAAGAATGGCTTGCGCCTTTATCGCACTTGTTATAAACGCACAGGGTCGGCTTTTCGGAGGCGCCCAGTTCCTCCAAAAGGTCTTGCGTGGTCCCCAGTTGCGCCTCGTGTTCGGGGTCGGAAGCGTCCACCAGAAGGATCAACGCGTCGGCATAAACGACCTCGTCTAAAGTGGAACGAAATGCGCGGACAAGATGATGGGGCAATTTGCGAATAAAACCGACCGTATCGGTCAAAAGGACCGAAGAACCATCCGGCAAAGTCAGTTTGCGTGTGGTGGGGTCCAGGGTTGCAAACAGTTTGTTCTCGGCAAGGATCCCAGCCCCCGTCAGATAATTGAATAAGGTAGATTTGCCGGCATTGGTATAGCCGACAATGGCAACTTTGGGTGTTTGACTGCGGTCACGTGCCGCGCGCATGGTGCGGCGGGTACGGTCAAGCGTTTCCAGCTCGGCTTCCAGCGCCGCAATGCGGCGTTTGAGGTGCCGGCGGTCGGTTTCCAACTTGCTTTCACCGGGGCCGCGCGTACCAATGCCGCCGCCCAGACGGGAAAGTTCGGTGCCTTGACCGATCAAACGCGGAGCAGTATATTTGAGTTGCGCCAGTTCGACCTGCAATTTTCCCTCACCCGTAACGGCATGAAGCGCGAAAATATCCAAAATGAGCATGGAACGGTCGATCACGCGCACATCATTGCCAATGGCGTCCTCCAGGTTGCGGATCTGCGCAGGGGAAAGTTCCAAATCGAAAATCACCAAGCCCGCCTCGTATTCGCGGCACCAGTAGGCGACCTCGGCGACCTTGCCGGAACCAATGCAGGTGCGCGGATCGGGATGCGCTTTGGTTTGAACGACTTTGACGGCGCATTTGCCGCCGGCTGTTTCCAAAAGGGATTCCAATTCGGCAAGACTTTTTTCGGTTTCTTCGGGCTCTTCATCTATACAAAGACCTACCAAAACCGCTTTTGGCAATTCATCGCCCTGACCAAACAATTTATTGGAATTGAGCATGGCGTTTTTTCTCCTTTCCCCATTTTTACGGAAAAAGCAAGCGCGGCAGAAACTGCTCGCGCTTGCTTGATTTGTCCACGAAAATTACTTCTGGAAGTTGGCCATTCTCTTCTTGAATTTATCAACGCGGCCGCCCGCATCAACAAACTTCTGCTTTCCGGTAAAGAACGGATGGCATTTGGAGCAAATATCAACTCTCAAATCGCCGCCTTTGGTGGACATGGTTTCAACAACCTCGCCGCAAGCGCACCGGATCGTGCACTTCTCATAATTCGGATGGATTCCTTCTTTCATTTTTTTACCCTCGTTTCTTAAATTTGATGTTCTTTGACATCAGTTCGCAAAGACATTTTTCGCCCTTGCACGACAGATGGAGTTATTATAGCACATTCCATTTGAAAATGCAAGACCTTTTTGGAAAAAATATTATTTTTTCTAATTATGGAAGGAAAAACGCATTACAAAAGTTGCAATTTGGAAGGATATGTGCCGTTTTGATGCAACCTTGCAAGTTCTGCCATAACCGACGCACGATCCTCCTGATAGGTCAAGCCAAACCAACGGTCGGGCGACGCCTGGGCTTGAACCGATAATTTGCCGGCTTTCAGCAAATCGTCCACCATGACCGGCAAAAGGCACTCGGCTTTCAATTCGCACGGCGCAAGTTCCTTCAAAAATCCCTCAAAATAGGATTCCATCACAGGGAGAAAGGCAGGGTGGAATCCCCAAATATTCATAGAGACCACCTCGCCGGCGCTCAAAGCGCCACTATCCGAAGCAATGCCGCCGTCCGGCGCAAAATGGATGTTTTTGGTTTCCACAACTGTTTTCAGTTTCCCGTCTTCTATTTTGCAAACACCGCGCGTCACTCCACCGTTCGGGCTCATGGTGTTGCCCAATACATAGGGCACCATAGCACCGTCGCCCGCGCCCTTCAGATCGCAAAGCATGGCAAACAGGATTCGGTATGCCTCTTTTCCGTAATAATCGTCGGCATTGACGGTGGCAAACGGAGAATCCAGATATTCTTTTGCCGCAAGAACGGCATGCACCGTTCCAAACGGCTTTTGGCGATCCGCGGGAACACGATAAAAGGCGGGAATGGTGGTGTAGTCCTGAACGGCATAGTCAAACCGGACGCCCGCAAAGCGACCTGCAAATTTTGCTTTTACTTCCGCCACCATCTCGGCTTTCAAAATGAAAACGATATGGTCAAACCCGGCAGACACCGCGTCAAAAATGGAATACTCCATTAAAAACTCGCCGTTCGGACCAACTCCGGAGATTTGTTTGTTGCCGCCAAATCGGCTTCCCAAGCCGCCCGCAAGGACGACCAGCGTT
>CAMOHW010000178.1 GCA_946615525.1 uncultured Clostridia bacterium
CGTAAACATCATCAAAGATCTGCGGTCTCCATTTTCGATAAAACGCCTGATGCATACAATCCCTCCGTTCACAATCAAAATAAAAGCCAACGATCTCCCAAAGGCTACCGTTGGCAAATAAGCGAAACAAGTTAACAGCAGAACCGAACTGCAAAACAAGACCATACACCCCAAAATCGAAACTTACTTCCACGCGAGCTCCGCAAATTCCGCTCAAAACAGGCTTCCTTGCGGCACATTCGGCGCTCCGCTTAATGCTGCTTGGTTCCCCACCTGACATGGTTCACGGAACCGGATTGCGCAAGACCCATTTCTCAACACGAAAAAGGCGTTTCATTCGTAAAAGCTCATTCCTCAAAAGGGGGATCCACCCCTGCTGCAGCGGGTTTCAGGTTCAGGGCTCCGCTAATTCCCCGGCTGGTATGGCCTCGTTTTGCAGTTTGATCCTGCACAGTATTATTATAACAGATAATCAAATTAAATGCAAGGGTTTTTTCAATTTTTTTCAGGTTTTCCGCAAAACGGTCATTCAAATGACATAATCGTTCCCGGAAGAACCGTTTTGCAACAGATCGGCAAGGGTAATTCCATCAAAAAAGGAGTTGACCATTTGGTAAAAATCCTTCCACATGGGAAGCGTCCGGCAGGAATTGGCAAGCCCGCAGGAAGCGGCGCCCTTTTCCAGGCAGGAAACAGGTGCAAGATCCCCTTCGGTCAGGCGCAAGATCTCCCCCACCGTGTAGTCCTCGGGCGCACGGGCAAGGCGGTATCCGCCGCCTTTGCCGTGCAAGCCCTCCAAAAGGTTGGCTTTGGAAAGGTCTGCCATGATCCCTTCCAGATATTTTTGTGAGATCTCCTGTCGGAGAGCAATCTCTTTGAGCGGAAGATAATTCCCGTTTTCGTGTTCCGCAAGATCGATCATCACGCGCAAAGCGTATCGTCCTCTGGTTGAAATCTTCATCCCTTTTCAATCAGCAAACAACGGTGTGGAAAGATAGCGATCACCGGTATCCGGCAGGATAACAACAATGTTTTTCTCGGTATTTTCCGGCTTTTTTGCCAATTCTATGGCTGCCCAGGTAGCCGCTCCGGCAGAAATGCCGACCAAAACGCCTTCCTTTCTGCCAATCAGTTTTCCGGTTGCAAAAGCGTCCTCGTTGGCAACGGGAATGATCTCGTCATAAACTTTGGTGTTCAGTACTTCCGGCACAAATCCGGCACCAATGCCCTGGATCTTGTGCGGACCGGCAATGCCGGTGGAAAGCACGGCAGAGGTCTTTGGCTCCACTGCCACGACCTTGATATTCGGATTTTTCGATTTGAGATATTCTCCAACGCCGGTAATGGTCCCACCGGTGCCTACGCCGGCAACGAAAATATCCACTTTCCCGTCGGTATCTTCGTAAATTTCCGGTCCGGTCGTCTTTCTGTGGATCTCCGGGTTTGCGGGATTGACAAATTGCCCGGGAATAAAGCTGTTGGGGATCTCGGCGGCAAGTTCATCTGCTTTTGCAATGGCTCCCTTCATTCCCTTTGTTCCATCCGAAAGTACCAGCTCGGCACCGTATGCCTTCATCAACTGACGGCGCTCCACCGACATGGTTTCCGGCATAACAATAATGATGCGGTAACCCTTTGCCGCGGCGACTGCCGCAAGTCCGATGCCGGTGTTCCCGGAGGTCGGCTCAATGATGACAGAACCCGGAACCAGTTTGCCGGATGCCTCGGCGTCCTCGATCATGGCTTTGGCAATGCGGTCTTTGATAGAGCCAGCCGGATTGAAGTATTCCAATTTCGCAAAAATCTTTGCTTTGAGATCCAATTCTTTTTCCAAATGCGTCAACTCCAAAAGCGGAGTTTTGCCAATGAGTTGATCGGCAGAAGTATAAATGTTTGCCATATTTTTGTTCTCCTTTTGGTTGTTTTATTGAATGGCGGCAAACCCTTTTTCCAGGTCTGCCAAAATATCGTTGATGTGTTCGGTCCCAATGGAAAGACGGACCGTGTTGGGCTTGATGCCCACTTGGAGCAATTCTTCCTCGCTTAACTGTGAGTGAGTGGTGGAAGCCGGGTGAATGACCAGCGATTTGACATCCGCTACGTTGGCAAGCAAGCTGAACAGTTCCAAACTTTCGGTAAACTTTTTCGCCTGATCGGCACTACCTTTGATTTCAAAGGTAAAAATGGAGCCGGCGCCGTTCGGGAAATATTTTTGATAGAGTTCTTTTTGCTTTCCGTTTGCAAGCGATGGGTGATTTACCTTTTCCACTTGCGGATGATTGTTCAAAAACTCCACAACTTTCAACGCATTCTCCACATGGCGTTCCAGGCGCAGAGAGAGCGTTTCCAGCCCTTGCAAAAGCAAAAAAGAATTAAAGGGCGATATGGTTGCACCCTGATCACGCATCAGCGTGGTGCGGAGTTTGACAATATAGGCAAGATGACCGCAAACTTTGGAAAATACCACGCCGTGGTAGGAAGGATTGGGTTTGGAAATGCCGGGAAACTTATCGTTTTGCGCCCAATCGAACTTGCCTCCATCAACGACCACACCGCCCATGACCGTTCCGTGCCCGCCGATGAACTTGGTTGCCGAATGCACTACAATATCAGCACCATGCTCGATGGGGCGAAGCAGATAAGGCGTTGCAAAAGTGTTATCCACAATCAACGGAATGCCGTTTTGATGAGCGATTGCCGAAATTGCCTCAATGTCGATCAGATCGGAATTGGGATTGCCCATGGTTTCGGCATAAAACAATTTGGTATTTGGGCGAATTGCTTTTGCAAAGTTTTGCGGATCGGAAGGATCCACAAAGGTAACCGAAAGCCCCTGCTCTTTGAGCGTATTTGCAAAAAGATTATAGGTCCCTCCGT
>CAMOHW010000179.1 GCA_946615525.1 uncultured Clostridia bacterium
TTACTCCCACCACGTCATCAAACAAACGGGCAAAATGAACGTCAACTGCCTCTCGGTGGAGGCGCCTTTCTCGGTGTTTGAGTCCTTTGGTTTCCGCAGCGGACGCAATGTGGATAAGTTTGAGGGAACCACCCTTGACCGCACCGACAATGGTCTGGCGATCCTGCCGCAATACATCAATGCGGTCATGTCGCTGGAAGTGGAACAGTATGTGGACCTGGATACGCACGGAATGTTCATTTGCAAGGTCACCGAGGCACGCGTCATCAGCGACCGTGAAACCATGACCTATTCCTACTACCAAAGCAATGTCAAGCCCAAGCCCGAAACCGCAGGGAAGAAGGGCTATGTCTGCAAGATCTGCGGTTATGTCTATGAGGGCGAGGAACTGCCCGAGGATTTTGTTTGCCCGCTTTGCAAACACGGCGCGGCAGACTTTGAGCCGATCCGATAAGTCTTTTGGAAAGAGGAAAAAGGTTTGCGCAAAGCGCAAATTGTTTACAATCAAACAACGCCGGCAACGGGAAGTTCCCGTTGCCGGCTGATTTTATTGTGCTTTTTGTTTTTAAGGTTCAACCACTACATTGCGCAGGTGCGGATATGTCATTTCGCCTTCTGTGGCTATCATCCAGGTATAGGTAAAGTCAAATCCGCTGTATTTGGACGATGTTCCAATCTGCGCGGCGGTTAAGGAATAGCTTGCCGAAACGTAGCTTCCGCGCGTGTTTGCGCCTTCGCCGTATTGCGTGGTTCCGTTGCCGTCGGTTGCGGTGTTTTGCAGATAATACCATTTGTCAATGCTGGTGCTGTTTCTGCAACCGACAATGGAGCCGACGTAGCAATCGCCGCCGGTTACCATGCCGAGGTTGAACACTTTGCTCAAATTTCCGCTGCTGTTGCCGGCAATTCCGCCAACAAATGTCGAGGAAGCGGTTACGCTGCCGGTGTTATAGGCGTCTATAACTTTGGCATTGTTGTAAATCGTTCCCGTAATGCCGCCAACATATTGCTCGCCGCTGATATTACCGCTGTTATAGCAAGAAGAAATGTACATTCTGCTGAAAAGTGCCCCGGTAATTCCGCCGACATAGGAGTCTCCCGAAATAGCCGCGTCGTTAAAGCAGTTTTGGATCACCGGATTGTCGGAATAACTGCTGCCGCCACGGAAATCTCCGACAATGCCGCCAAAATTCATTCTATCCGTTGCAGTCCCTTGTGCTTTTACTGCGCCTTTGTTATAGCATTTCTCAATCGTGCAGGATACAAAATTTCCGGCATATACCGATCCTGCAATGCCGCCGACAGTAGCCGTTGCCGAGATCTCGGCGGTGTTGCTGCAACCGGTTACACGGATTGTATTACTTGTGTTGTTGCCGATTACACTGATGCGCCCGGAGATTCCGCCTGCAAGGCTGGAAGCGGAAATTTTTCCTGCGTTTTTGCTGTTGGTAATTTTAATTTCAAGGTAGTTCGATTCCGAGCTGTTATAGGCGGATCCGATGATACCGCCGGCTTGTGTGGTCACGTTGGCTCTACTGCCGGGCAACTTGACCGAGGTGACGGTGGCATTATTTTCGCATTGATCCATCGTCAAACGGCCTTTTTCGCAAAACGTGCATCCAACAATTCCGCCGGCACCGCACAGGTTATTATTGGTGTAACTGTCTGTTCTCAGATCAATCAAGCCGCTTGCTTTCGCGCCTGTGATCGTAGAATAACCATAGCTGCTGTTGCCAAGATAGATCAATCCGACAATTCCGCCAACACCCTGATTGCCTTTTACCGTTCCGTCAAAGGAAACATTCGTAATTGTGTTTCTATTATTGTCGTTGGAGCTTGACTTCAAATCAAGGTAACCGATAATGCCGCCTGCTGCTCCTTTTGCAGAAACAAAGGAACTTTCAACGTGAAGGTTTTTAATTGTTCCACCTTTTACGTATCCGAACAGACCGCCGTTTTCTTCACTACTGCTGATATAATACATTCCGTAAATGGTATGGCCGTCGCCGTCAAAAGTGCCTCTGAATGTCATACCGTCACGGGTGCCGATCGGTTGCCATTTGTTCAATCCGGTCGTGTTTTCGGTCCAGGAAGCAAAATTGCTAGTGTCGTTCAAAATAATGTCGTTTGCCAGTTTGTAGTAAACGCCGTTCGTATCATAGCTGCTATCGCCAACTTTGGAAGAAAGGTAGCGGAGCTGTGCCGGCGTTGCAATGATATACGGGTCTGCCGAGGTTCCCGTGCCCGATTCAAAATCGGTTGCAATAGAACCATCCCAAATATCTTCGGCTCTGTATGTCAAAGCGGGAATCACTTCATCATAGTGATCTCCGCATACCGAGCAAGTGTAAACGGCTTTGCCGTCCACTTGGAACTCCGGCTCGGTTTCCACCGTTCTTACATAATTGTGTTCGCCGGTGGCAGGGATCTCGGTTCTTTCGGTAAGAACGGCTCCGCATACCGAGCAATAGGTGCCGCCGGTATATCCGACCGCGCCGCAGGTTTCGGCAACATCATCGTAATCTGCGGGCGAGTGATCTCCGTTTACGGGAATTTCCTCTTCTTCCAAAAGGGTTTCGCAAACGGTGCATCTTTTCTGTTTGAGACCGACCGTTCCGCAATTCGCCTCGGTTACGATTTCCCAATCGCCCTCGGTGTGTTCACCGGTAGCGGGCAGGACCTCCTCATCGGGTTCGCCACAATCTTCGCATCTTCTTACTTGCAGTCCATCTTCTACACAGGTTGGCTCTTCAACGGTTTCCCAGTCGCTCCAAATATGTTCATGATCGGATGAACCGTTGTTTGCAGGATC
>CAMOHW010000180.1 GCA_946615525.1 uncultured Clostridia bacterium
AGGCATTGAGTTTTTGGCGCAGGGCACCATTTACCCCGACATTCTGGAAAGCGGCCCCGTCAAGGCGCACCACAACGTAGGAGGGCTGCCCGACGACCTCAAATTTGAGTTGGTAGAACCGCTCAAATTCCTGTTCAAGGACGAAGTGCGTGTGGTCGGGGAAGCCCTCGGACTTCCCCACAGCATGGTTTACCGTCAGCCGTTCCCCGGTCCCGGACTGGGCGTTCGCTGCACCGGAGCCATTACCCGCGACCGTTTGGAAGCCGTCCGCGAATCCGACGCCATCCTGCGCGAAGAGTTTGCCAAAAACGGTTTGGAAGGCAAAGTTTGGCAGTATTTCACCATCGTTCCGGACTACAAGTCCACCGGCGTCAAGGACAACGTTCGCGCCTACGAATGGCCGGTCATCATCCGCGCCGTCAACACCAAGGACGCTATGACCGCAACGGTGGAGGATATTCCCTTTGCCCTCTTGCAGCACATCACCAACCGCATTACACATGAGGTGAAGGGTGTGAACCGTGTGCTTTATGATCTGACTCCGAAGCCCACGGGAACAATTGAGTGGGAATAAGCGAAAGAAAAGATACCGGCGGCGTGCCAAAGCACGCCGCCGGAAGTGTTTTTTGTAGAATCCTTAATTTTTTTTTGAGAAACCCCTTGCATTTTCAAAAAAGATGTGCTATACTGTAACAGCCGTCCGAAAAACGGCCCCTTAGTCAAACGGTTAAGACGTCGCCCTCTCACGGCGAAGATATGGGTTCGATTCCCGTAGGGGTCACCAAAAAACAGCTCCGAACATCATGTTCGGAGCTGTTTCTTTATTTTTTTAACAATTCCGCAATATCCGAGAACGGCGAAAGTGTCCGTTTGAGGATTCCGTGCATTTGGGCAATGGCAACGCCATAGTTGGTCATGGGGATGTTCTGCGTCTCGGCGCGCGCCAGGCGGCTTGCCATTTCCTTTTCATTGAGCATACAGCCGCCGCAATGAATGACCAGCGCATAAGCGCTCAAATCCTCGGGGAAGGTGCCGCCGGAGGTAAAGGCAAAGCGCAGGTCTTTTTGGGTGTAATCGGTCAGCCACTTTGGCAGTTTGACCGTTCCAATGTCCTCGCACTGGCGGTGGTGGGTGCAACCCTCGGAAATCAATACCTGGTCGCCGTCTTTGAGCCGGTCGAGCATTGCCGCGCCCTGCACCAGCGTTTTCAGGTTTCCCTTATAGCGTGCAAACAGAATGGAAAAGGAGGTCAGCGGGATTGTCTGCGGCAACAGTTTTGCCACCTTGCCAAACACCTGCGAATCGGTGATGACAATATCCGGCGGGGTCTTCAATTTTTCCAGCGTTTGGGTAAGCTCGCTATCCCGGCAGACGAGCGCGGTGTTGCCGCTATCCAACAGATCGCGAATGGTTTGCTGTTGCGGAAGGATCAGGCGCCCTTTGGGTGCGGCTTTGTCGATGGGCACCACCAAAACCGCCGTTGCCTGCCCGTTTAAGAGGTCGGAGACAATGGGCTTTTCTTTTTTTGCCGTTTGGCCAAGGGCGGCAAGGCGCTCTTTGAGCTCCCAAATACCGTCCCCCGTCTTGGCGCTGACATAGAGTTCGCGCGCACCTGCTATTGGTTTTTCCAAAAGCAGATCGGCTTTGTTGTAGGCAATCAGGTAAGGGGTCCCCCGCTCTTCAAAGGTGCCGATCAGGGCTTTGTCGGCTTCGGTCAATCCTTTTTTCGCATCGGCAACCAGCACTGCAAGATCGGTATAGGCAAGGGCTTCCTTTGCCTTTCGGACGCGCAGTCCGCCAAGCTCGCCCTCGTCGTCAATACCGGGGGTGTCCACAATGACCACAGGGCCAAGCGGCAACAATTCCATTGCCTTTTTGACCGGATCGGTTGTGGTTCCCTTGACATCCGACACTACCGAGAGTTCCTGCCCGGTAACGGCATTGACCAAGCTGGATTTGCCGGCATTGCGAACGCCGAAAAAGCCGATGTGGAGCCGCTCGGCGCCGGGTGTTTCATTCAATCCCATGGGGTGTTCCTCCCGTTGTTTTTTTGATTAGAAGCGGAAATCGCGGCGGTTGCTGTTTTTGATGTCGGCAATGTTCTGCCGCGCAATTTCCTTGACTTTCGGATTGGGGATCTTCTCCAACTCCTCTTCAATCATCCGGTAGCCGATCTCCCTGGTTTCCGGCGAGGCATAGTCCACCAGGTATTCGGTCAGAGTCATCAGCGCGTTGGGGTGACAGCAGTTAAGGATCTGCCCGCTTTTGCAAAGCGACATAAAGCGGTCGCCGGTGCGGCCCTCGCGGTAGCAGGCGGTGCAGAAAGACGGAATGTGCCCGTTCTCCATCAGCCAGCGGACGACCTCATCCAGTGTTCTTTGATCCGAAACGTCAAACTGCTCGGTATCGTGCGGACGCTCAGCTTCGGCATAGCCGCCCACCGAGGTGCGCGAACCTCCGCTGACCTGCGAAATGCCCGCATGGAGCATTTTGGAGCGCACGGCTTCGGTTTCCCGCGTAGAAACGATCATACCGGTATAGGGCACGGCAAGACGAATGCAGGCGGTGATCTTTTCAAAAATCTCATCCGAAATGGAGTTATCAAAGGCGTTGGGATCAATGTCGTCGGCGTGTTTGATGCGCGGAACGCTGATGGTGTGCGGTCCGACGCCATGCACGGCTTCCAAGTGTTCGGCGTGCATGAGAAGCCCGGCAAACTCGTATTTGTAAAGCTCCAAACCGAACAGAACGCCAAGTCCGACGTCGTCAATACCGCCCTCCATGGCGCGGTCCATTGCCTCGGTATG
>CAMOHW010000181.1 GCA_946615525.1 uncultured Clostridia bacterium
GCATTTGCCCGTCCCGATTTTTTCTTTTTCTTATTTGAAGCTATCCTTCAAGGTCACAATGCGGTTAAAGGTGTTGGGGTATTTGGTATCGCGGCAGAAATAGCCGGTGCGAACGAACTGGAACTGTTCGCCCACCTTTGCGTCGGCAAGAGCGGGTTCCACCTTTGCGTGCTCCACAACGATTTTGGATTCGGGATTGATAAAATCGGTATAATCCTTATCATCCGGCTTTGCCGAGGGATTTTCCAGCGTTGTCAGGTTGTTGTAAAGGTGCATGGTCACATCCGCACAGTTCTCGGCGGAAAGCCAATGAATGGTGCCTTTGATTTTTCTGCCGTCGGCAGGCATTCCGTTTCCGGTTTCCAGGTCGGCGGTGCAGTGGATCTCTTTGACCGAGCCGTCCGCGTTTTTGACGATCTCGTTGCATTTGACGATATAAGCGCCCATCAGGCGGACTTCACCGTCCGGCCGCATCCGGAAGAACTTGGGCGGCGGAACTTCGGCAAAGTCGTCCTCGTCGATCCAGAGTTCGCGGGTAAAGGCGACCTTGCGGGTTCCGGCTTCGGGATCCTGCGGGTTGTTGGAAACCTCAAAATACTCGGTCTTGCCGGCGGGGTAGGTGTCTACGATCACCTTGACGGGTTTGAGGACGGCGATCCGGCGGGGCGCCGTTGCGTTCAGTTCATCACGCAGGCAGGCCTCGAGCTGGCGAATGTCCACCAAACTATCCGATTTTGCAACGCCGGTCCTGCCGATAAAGTCCAGAATGGAGGAGGCGGTATATCCGCGGCGGCGCAGACCGCAAAGGGTGGGCATCCGCGGGTCGTCCCAACCATCCACCACGCCCCCTTCGACGAGTCCGCGCAGAAAACGCTTGGAAAGAACGGTGTAGGTAATGTTCAGGCGGGCAAACTCGATCTGGCGCGGGAAACCGACCGGGTTGCCGGGCAGGTCCACATTGTCGCGCACCCAGTTGTAGAGCGGGCGGTGGATCTCATATTCCAGCGAGCAAAGCGAATGGGTGATGTTTTCCAGCGCGTCCTGAATGGGGTGGGCAAAGTCATACATGGGGAAAATGCACCATTTGGTGCCCTGGCGGTGGTGTTCCACATACTTGATGCGGTAAATGACCGGGTCGCGCATGCAGAAGTTGCCGGAGGCAAGATCGATTTTTGCGCGCAGCGTGTATTTGCCCTCCGGGAATTCGCCATTTTTCATACGCTCGAACAGGTCAAGCGATTCAGCGATCGGCCGGTCGCGCCAGGGGGAAACCGCCGGGTGGGTCAGGTCGCCGCAGTATTTGGGGTCGCGGAACTGCTCGGCAGTCAGCTCGCAGACATAGGCAAGCCCTTTTTTAATCAGCCCGACGGCAAGCTCGTAGTCTTTTTCAAAATAATCGGAGCCGTAGAAGAAGCGGTCGTCCCAGTCAAAACCGAGCCAACGGATGTCCTCCATAATGGCGTCCACATATTCGGTGTCCTCTTTTGCCGGGTTGGTATCATCCATACGCAGGTTGCAAACGCCGCCAAACTTACGGGCGGTGCCAAAGTCCACGCAAAGGGCTTTGCAATGCCCGATGTGCAAATATCCGTTGGGTTCGGGAGGGAAACGGGTATGCACCTTCATTCCCGGATTATTTTGTAAATCGTCTTCAATAAAATCCCAAATAAAATTGCGATCCAATTCAGCCATTTTGATTTTTTGTTTCCTTTCAAAGAGAGTCGATCATTGCCTGCACGCGGCTTTTTACGCGCGCGGCGCCCAGAATTTGCATGACAGCATACATATCCGGGGAGTTGAGCTTGCCGGTAACGGCAACACGCAGGAACATACTAACGTCGGCAACATTACCGGGGTAGGCATCGGGGTTTGCCTTGTATTCTTTCATATCCGCGGCGTAGCCGATTTTTTCGGCTACCGCTTTGATCTTATCAAACCAAACGTTCATCTCGTCGGCAGGGTCGTAGGTAGCCAAAAACGCCGAAAGCGCGGCTTTGATGTCGGCTTTGGCAAAGCGTTCCTCGTAGGAATCCTCCACGCGGAAGAGTTCATCAAAGAAGAAGCCCATATAATCTTTTGCGTCCGCCCAGGTGGCAAGGTCTTTGCGCGGCTTTTTGCCGCCGCGGCCAATGGCAAATGCGGCAGTTGCCGTTTCGGGATATTTGACAAGCAGGGCGCCAAAGTCAGGATCGTTTGCTTTTGCCCAATCGGTGACCTGGCGGTAAACCTCCTCGGCGCTCATCCGGGAGATGATGTTTTTGCTGACATCGTTGAGCTTGTTGAAATCAAACAGGCAGCCCGAAACGCTCATTTTTTTGATGTTGAAAGGGAAGTCGGTATAGGGCTTTTCGGGGTTTTGCATATGCCACTCCTCGTAGTTGGAGTTGAGAAGCGTCATAATATATTCGCAAACGCATTCGGGTGCATAGCCCATACGGCTGTAATCGTCCAGGTTTGCGCCCATATCGCGTTTGGAAAGTTTCTTTTTGTTGCCGTTTTCATCCAGCCGCATGATCTGAGAAATGTGCATATATTTGGGGAGCCGGAAACCGAGATAGCGGAAGAGCATGATGTGCTTGGCAACGCTGGGGAGCCATTCCTCGCCGCGCACCACGTGGGTGGTGCCCATCAGATGGTCGTCCACCGCATGGGCAAAATGGTAGGTGGGAATGCCGTCGCTTTTGAGCAGGACAAAGTCCTCATCATTTTCGGGAATTTCCAGGGTTCCGCGCACCAAATCGGTAAAGTTGGTCTTCTTTTCGGGGTTCCCGTCGGCAAGCAGACGCAATACGAAGGGATTTCTTG
>CAMOHW010000182.1 GCA_946615525.1 uncultured Clostridia bacterium
CCTCGCTCTTGCCGAACTTGTTGCCGTGCGAATCGGTCACAAGCGGCATGGTCATTGCATAAACCTCGTCACCGGTCGTCTTGCGGATCAGCTCAATACCGGTGGTAATATTGCCCCATTGGTCCGATCCTGCGACCTGCAGATCCACTCCGCGGTTCTCGTGCAGGTATTTGAAATCCAGTCCCTGAATGAGCATATAGGAAAACTCGGCGTAGGAAATACCGGATTCCATTTGGCGGCGGACCAGATCTTTGCTGAGCATATAGCCAACATTGATATACTTTCCGTAATCGCGGAAGAAATCGATGACCGTCAGATCCTTCACCCAATCGTAGTTGTTGACCACTTCATAGGGGAAGATTTTTTGCAGTTGGGTTTTGAGTGCCTGGTAGTTGCGCATGACCTCGTCTTTATCCGAAAGTTTGCGTTCTACCGTTCCGCGCGGATCACCGATGAGCGCCGTTGCAAGACCCACCAGCATGATGGGATGGTGCCCTGCCGCAGCAAGGCGGCGTGTGATAAGAAAAGAGGAATAATGCCCGAGGTGCAAACTATCGGCAGTCGGATCGGTTCCAATGTAAAAGGTCAGTCCCCCGGCATTGAGTTTATCAATCAGATCGGGGCTGGAAATATCCTGGATCAGCCCTCTCCATTTCAGTTCTTCATAAAGAGTCATGGAACAAAATATCCTTTCTGGAAAATCTGTTTCTTATTGTATCATGTCCTGCACGGCTTGTCAAGAGAAAAGCGCATTCTTATAGCTCCGCGACACAGGATTCCACAATTTTTGCACAAAGCGTTGCGGTTTTTTCCTCGAATGTTTCAAAAGATTCAGTTGCCGTTCCATCGGCAAGGTCGGAGATCGCGCGCAAAATGATGAACGGAACGCCGTTTGCCGCGGCAACTTGTGCAATGGCGGCGCCTTCCATTTCTACGGCAAGCGCCGAAAAATCGGCTTGGATCTGTTTTTTCATTTCTGCATTGGCAACAAACACATCCCCGCTTGCAATTCTTCCGCAATGAATGTTTTCCGCCGAAAGAAAGGCGGCGGCGTGCCCGGAAAAAGAGCGAACCAACACATCATCGGAAGCGAATACTGAAACGCTTTTCCCATCCCCGCAACCGGAGATATATCCTTTTGCATAGCCGAACCCGGTCAAGTCAAAGTCGTGTTGTATGAGTTCGGTTCCAATAACAAAATCGCCAACATGAAGACCGCTTCCAATCCCGCCGGCGATCCCCGTGTTGATGAGGTAGTCGGGATGGTATTGATCGATCAACGCCTGTGCCGCGCGCGCGGCATTCACTTTTCCCACTCCGCTTTTGACCAGAACCAGCTGGTTCTTTCCAATGTTGCCGCGGTAGAAGGTCAGGTTGGCGACCGATTCGGTAACAGGAGTTTGCATATCGGCTTGCAGTTTGCAAACCTCGCTTTCCATAGCGCCGATCACACCAATGATTTTATGGCTCATAGGTCAAGTTCTCCTTCTTCCAATTGGATAAAACCGTTACCATATCGGTGGCAACGGCTTTTGCGCCGGGCAAATCGTGATCTAGATAGTTACCACATTCTATGCGCTGATTGCCCGGGATCTCCCCTTCAAAACCGGCAACAAATGCCATAGAATCCTGCACCAGTCGAATGGCATCTTCAAAGGAAACGCGATCCCGCAACAGCAAGTAAAACCCGGTGCGGCACCCCATGGGGCCAACATAAACGACCTGATCCGAAAAGGCGGAATTTCGAGCGTAGGTGGCAAACAAATGCTCGATGGTGTGAAGCGCGCCGGTAGAAAGAAAATCGCCGCCGTTCGGAATTTTCATGCGAATATCATAGGTAATGACATCTCCATCGATTCGAGAAATATACATTCCCTTTTTCAAATGGTCGTGATTGACGGTAAAACTTGCAATGGTTTGCATGGATTCCCCCTGAAAGCGCGTTTTTGATGAGAAAATTATACCATTTTTTTCTAATTTTGTCAACAGATGAAACCAGTTCGCAGAAAGTTTTTTGATTTTTTCGGAAAAGGGCTTGCAATTCTATTTGGGTTGTGATATAATACACCTGTTGCGAAGGAAACAGATGTTCTTTTGCAGTATAGGGGTATAGCTCAGCTGGTAGAGTACCGGTCTCCAAAACCGTGGGTCGCGGGTTCGAATCCTCCTGCCCCTGCCACACATAAAAGCTCGACATTTTGTATCCATTTTACGAAATGCCGGGCTTTTGTTTTGCTTGGAAAGCCGCATAAATAAACGCTTTTCGCCAATTTGAACCCAAAAACCGGATAACCTAAAAAAGTCGACATTGTCGACTTTTTTCTATACTGTAAAGGACTCGAACCTTTTTCACTTGTTAATTTTCTGCGTCTTTCGCATACTCGCGTTGACTTTTTTTCAAAAAATGATACAATTGAAATGTAACAAAAGGAGGATTCAATGAACTACACAAAAACAATTCGCAATTATTGTCTGGAAAACAAAGGAAGGATCTTTGACGTGTCCTATTTGAAGGAACACTCCTTTGAAATGGTTCCCTACAAAACGCTTCTCAAAATCTTGAACCGGTTGGTTGAGGAAGGCATCCTCTCGGATGTTTCAAAAGGTATCTACTTGATCAACGAAGAAGGAGTTACCCTGGGGAATGCGGTATTCAATCAATACATCGCCGAAAGCAGGGGTATGTACGCCGGATACGCTTTATATAATCAATTAGGAATCACATCACATAAAAGCGATGTGATAGAGATTTACACCTATCTATTAAGTGTCCCGCACAAAACGATCGGGCCATTTA
>CAMOHW010000183.1 GCA_946615525.1 uncultured Clostridia bacterium
ATACTGCATTTTTGATGATGCCGCCGTTTGCGAAGCGGCAAACCGCGAAATCATCCGCCGCTATTATAATGCCGCTTGTAACCGCCGCAAAAACGGTGGAGCCGAGGATGACAACAACGAGGTTGAAAAGCTGGAAATGATTATGGAAAAGGTCGGTTTAAGTGTCACCGACCGTTCGGTTGCCGTTGCGGCAAACGAAAAAGCCAAGCTGACCGGTAAACCTGCCGCCGCTATTGAATTGCCGGACGGACGCTTGATTACCGGTAAAACCTCCCGTTTGTTGGGTGCTGCATCCGCTGCACTTCTCAACTCGCTCAAAACGCTTGCAGATATTGACGATCGGATCGATTTGATCTCTCCCGAGATCCTGGAGCCAATTACCCACTTGAAAGTGGATGTTTTGGGTAGCAGAAACCCGCGCTTACATATCAACGAACTTTTGATCGCACTTTCCATTTGCGCCGTCAATGATCCGGTTGCCGCAAAGGCAATGGATCAACTCGGCAAACTTCGCAAATGCGAAATGCACTCCTCGGTCATCCTTTCGGAAAGTGATGTTCATACGCTTAAAAAGATCGGCATCAACCTGACCTGCGAACCGGTTTACGAAAGCAAGCGCCTTTTCCACGGTTGCTGATCGAAAATAAGATCGGAACGATCAAAAAGGAGGGAAGCGCAATGGCAAATGTATTTGACTATCTTCGTTGGCGCGGTGACATTTCTTTTGAGCAAGCGCCGCAAAATGAAGTGGATTATCTGATCTTTTCCTTGCTTTCCTATATTGATTATTCCAAATTTGTTCCTTCCGATTTCGCGGAGTCTTCGGTTTCTCTGCAAGGGGTTTCCGGTGCCTATTTTGCCAATAATCCACTCCCAAAACAAGAAGATTTGGGCTTTTTGATTCCCAAAGAGATCTTCAAATTATTGCAAACCGTTCCCAAAACCAAACGGTTTTGCAATGTCCGTATGTGTGGGTTTGTAAACGAAATTGACACCGAGAAGGAAATGCAGTTTTCGGCAGTCACCTTTTTGATTGACGGAAAAGAGGCAGTTATTGCCTATCGTGGAACAGATGACACCCTGGTCGGCTGGAAAGAGAACCTGAATATGAGCTTTTTGCCCGTGGTTCCGGCTCAGGAGCGCGCCACAGCGTATTTGAATGACCTTGCAGGTGCATATTCCGGAAACATCTCGCTGACAGGGCACAGCAAAGGCGGGAATCTTGCTATTTACGCCGGTGTTCACTGTAAAGATGCTTTCAAACAGCGCATTTGCGGTATTTGGAACTATGACGGTCCCGGATTTGGAAATCAAATATTGAACAGTCCTGCCTATTTGAACCTGCACCCTCGCATACATTCTTTCATTCCGCAATCCTCAGTTGTCGGAATCCTTTTAGAGCATGACGAGGATGCAACCGTGGTGCAAAGCCGCCAGGTCGGTGTCTTTCAGCATGATGCTTTCTCTTGGAATATTGAAGGGCAAACATTTGTCTATCTTCCCAAGGAAAAGGGGAGCAACCGCTTCAATGACCGCGTCATCAATCAATGGATCCGGGAACTCTCTCCCACGCAACGGGAACAGTTTGCAGAAGCACTGTTCCAAATGCTCTCTTCTGACAACGCCTTGACGGTGACCGATCTTGCTTCCATACAAAACAAATGGTTTTTTCGCAGTATGAAATTGGATCCTCAGGTGCGAAAAATCGTTATGAAAACCATTTCTTCCTTTCTTGGAGAAAGTGCAAAAGGCGCTTTGCACGAAGTCTTCAAAAAGAAAAATAAAGACGATAATTTATAACTTTCTATGGAAAGTACCGAGAAAAAGCGGTGTGAATGTCACATTCACACCGCTTTTTGATGTTATTTTAATTCAATTCTTTTTCTTTTTGAGGGGTTCTTCCTCGCCAAAGAAGTTCAGTTGGCCGGTTGTAGGTTGGCTTTTCATCGGAATTCCGAGATGTTCATAGGCAAGTTTGGTCACACATCTCCCACGAGGGGTACGGCTTAAAAATCCAATTTGCATCAGGTATGGCTCGTAAACAGCCTCCAGGGTAATGGCTTCCTCACCAACCGTTGCCGCAAGCGTTTCCAAACCAACGGGGCCACCGTCATAGAACTTGATGATGGTTTCCAGCATACGGCGGTCAACATTGTCCAATCCCAGCGCATCGATCTCCAAACGATCGAGCGCAAAATTGACGATTTCGGAGTTGATTTTTCCGTCGCCTTCCACCTGCGCAAAGTCGCGTACCCGTTTGAGCAGGCGGTTTGCAATACGCGGTGTTCCGCGCGAACGCTTTGCCAGTTCTACGGCGCCGTCATCCGAGATTTCAATATCGAGGATGCCTGCGCTTCTGCGAATGATTTGCGCGAGTTCTTCGGGCGTGTAGAGTTCCAGCTTCAAAACAACACCAAAACGGTCGCGCAACGGCGTGGTCATTTGTCCAGCACGCGTGGTTGCCCCAATCAGGGTAAAGCGCGGCAGGTCAATGCGAATGCTGCGGGCGGCTGGCCCTTGCCCGATGATGATATCCAGCCCGTAATCTTCCATAGCAGGGTAAAGGATCTCCTCAACCGAGCGGGAAAGACGGTGGATCTCGTCAATAAAGAGGACATCCCCTTCGTTCAGATTGGTCAAGATCGCGGCAAGATCGCCCTGTTTTTCGATCGCAGGACCGGAAGTAACGCGAATGTTGACGCCCATTTCCGCGGCAATGATATTGGAAAGAGTGGTTTTGCCAAGTCCGGGAGGGCCGTAGAGCAGGACATGATCCAG
>CAMOHW010000184.1 GCA_946615525.1 uncultured Clostridia bacterium
CCGGGCAGATGGCACTCAATGTGGTTGCATATTGACGATAAAAAGCGGTTTTTTGGAAAACGACGGCAACGCCGTCCACCGCCCCCTCCAGAAGCCGATCCCCGAACGTTTCAACAAGCGGAACCGCGCGCTCGGAAAGATTGGAGGATTCATAAACATACGGGCTGACAAGCCAAACAGAGCACTCTCCGGTGTTTAGAAAATGGTTCAAATCCCGCTCGGCGTCGGTGCTTCCTAAAAGTTGCGAGCCATCTGAAAAAACGGAGAATGTGACCAGTTGAACCGTCTTTTTGCCGTCTTTATCATAGTCCTGCGCCAGTGCTTCTCCAAATATCCGGCTCAATTCTTCACTCTCTTCGGCGCTCAAAACACGATCGCCGGCATACACAGTCAAAGTATCGAATTTTTTTTGACTTGCGCATTGCACAACGCAAACGGTAACAGTGATCAAAACAAATAATACAATGAGGATGTGCCATTTGTAATGATACCAAATGTTATCCAACCACTTGAAAAATTTGGAGTTTTGGACAGGGCTTGGGGGATTTTGAATCGGATCTCTGGTATCCATGTTATCCTTCCCCCTTTCTGTTTTTGGTATGCGATGGTATCAGACCTTGGTCCGGCTGACTTTGAGAACTTTGATGCGGACCATGCCGTTGGGCGTTTCAATTTCCTTTTCTTCCCCTTCGCGCATATCGATCAAACCTGCGCCAATGGGAGAAAGGTCAGAGATTTTACCCATCAGCGGATCTGCCTCGTTGGAGCCGACCAGCGAATACGTAACTTCGCCGCCGACCTTGTAGTCATAGACCGTGACGGTGGATCCAAGACTGACCACGCTGGTATCAATGGTGGATTCATCAATGACGGTTGCGTTTTCGATCAGCTCTTCCAGTTCTTTGATGCGCGCCTCGTTGATCGCCTGCTCGTTTCTTGCGGCGTCATACTCGGAGTTCTCGGAAAGGTCGCCGAAAGAACGCGCGACTGCAATATCGTTTTTGATCTTCTCCCGCATTTCACCCTTGCGGTAGTTCAATTCGTTCAAAAGTTCCTGATATCCCTGTTGGGTATAAAGTGTTTTCTTGCCTCTTGCCATGGTTTTGGTTCTCCTTATTTGTGTTTAATATTTGAAACCCTTTGGGTTTTGATGCCGATTATGAATTTGCGGTAAAATATGCAAGCACCGCCTGTAATTGCGCATCCTGATCTTCCGAAGGAGCGATCATATAATCGGGCGTGTAACCCTGATCCTGATACGTTGCCCCTTGGGCGGTCAAGAATTGATAAACGGTAAAACTGATATATCCTTTGAAGCCGTTGAACGGAACTTCCATACTTCCCTGAGCGATCCACTTGCCGGTCGTTGTTTGCCCGAAAGACGCCCGGGCAGCACCGCTTTCAACCATGACAGCCGCAAAAAGCTCCGCGGCGCTGGCCGTATTCTCGTTGCAAAGGATCACAAAAGAAAGATCATCGCTCCGGTATTGTCCGATCTGTTCCTCGGTCAGGTTGCAGCCTTCTTTGTCCCCGGTATAGGTGCAGGGCACACACAGGATGGGCTGGATGGAGCCGCTTGCGTATTTTTCGGAATAAATGGTCTCCCCGCTTTGCAAAAAGTAGGAAAGAAGGGTGCGCAATGAGATCAGACTGCCACCGGGATTATCCCGAACATCCAAAACAAACTTGTCGGCTCCCGCCTGGCGGCATTTCTCCACCTCCCTGCAAAATTGCACCGGTGTTTGGAAAGAAAACTCGCAAATGCGAATGACCGCGATACTCGGATCGCTCTCCAAGCAACTCCCGAAGACCGATTCCGATTGCACCGGTTGACGAATACAAACGACTTCCCGGATCGATTGGGTATCTCCGCTTTGGGAAAGGATGCGCAAACCGACCTCGCTCCCCTCTTCCCCCTGGATCTCCAAAACGACTTTCTCATAATTGCCATAGTCGGAAACAGTTTTCCAGACCCCTTCGGAGTCCTGAACGGCAACGATCCATTCCCCGGCGACAATTCCCGCCTGATCTGCCGCGCCGCCGCTGAAAACCGATTTGATCTTCAAGGCCTGTATTTCTTGCTCTCCGTATAATACGGTGCCTCTTTCCGGCGAAACGCCGATTCCCACCGTTTGCCCGGATAATTGAGAATACCGGATCTGGTATTCTTCCTCGGTATAATACTCGGCATAGTGATCGCCGCTTTTCTCTTTGTAAAGCGCAAACACCGCCTGCATAAACTCTTCGGTTTCCAGTTCTGCGCCATAGAGCGAGCGATCATGCAAAATGGATTCCAAAAGAGCAAAATTATCTACCGGTTTGGCGGCTTCTTGCTGCTCTTCGATCGCTTTTTGCTCTTCAATGGTGCGCTTGTCGCGCTTTCGTTGCGCATCCGTTGCCAGAACATAAGTCAAAAGAACGGAAAAGATGAGCAAAATTGTCGTGAATGCCATGCAAGCCGGCACCCAAAACTTTGCGTTTCTTTTGAACTGCTCCCGTTTTTCGGCGGATTCGGCTTGAAGTTCATTGACTTCCGGTTCCATAGATCTCCTTTCCGCTTTTTTTCATAAAATCAACAGACAAGCGAAATGCACCTCTTTTGCAATAAGGTGCATTTCGCTCGGTTTGAAACGAAAACGGTTCAGAATTTAATCGGTTTGGAATTGAGGTATTTTTTGACCATGAGCGCCACTTTGAAGGTGATGGCGTGTTCAAATTCGCGCAGATCCAGACCGGTCAGCTTTCTGATCTTTTTCAGACGTTAAACCA
>CAMOHW010000185.1 GCA_946615525.1 uncultured Clostridia bacterium
AGGAGCAAGCCATTGAAAGAGCGGTGCCCCACTGACCTGCACCCGTTTCGGTAGTAACGCCTTTGAGCCCCTGCTTTTTGGCGTAATAGGCCTGGGCGATTGCGGAATTGAGCTTGTGGCTTCCGCTGGTGTTGTTGCCCTCAAACTTGTAGTAAATCTTGGCAGGCGTTTGCAGCTGCTTTTCCAAACAGTAAGCGCGAACCAACGGAGAAGGACGATACATTTTGTAAAAATCCTGGATCTCCTGCGGGATCGGGATCAAACGATCGGTGTTGTTGAGCTCTTGCGCGACAAGCTCGTCACAGAACACATGGGAAAGTTCTTCGGCGGTCATGGGCTTTCCGGTCCCCGGATTGAGGAGCGGCGCCGGTTTGGTTTTCATGTCCGCACGGACATTATACCAATACTTGGGCATCTCGGATTCTTCCAGATAGATTTTGTAAGGGATTTTTTCTTGTGCCATTTCAAACACTCCTTTGCCTGTTTCGGCTGAAAATTTGATGAAGGGGTTCGGAATTACCCTGGGAAGAAAAAAAGCCCCAAAGCTATCTCTCGATAGCCGGGACGAATCTCTCCGTGGTGCCACCCGGAATGAAGGGCTTTGCCCTCCGCTCTTAACACATACCCCAGATATGCGGCGTGAATGATAACGGGAACGCACCCCGTCGAAGCCTACAAGTGCGCGCGCAACGCACCTTTCGGTTCGCCCTCAAAAGTCCATTCACAAGTCACACAACACCGCAATTCCACCACCTGCGGCTCTCTTTGGAAGCGCCCGACTTGCTACTCGTCTTTCTCATCGGTTTTTTACAGTATAAGCCCAAAAAAGAATTTTGTCAAGTATTTTCCAAAATATTTTTTGATTTTCTCGCGTTTGGACGGAAAAATAAATGATAATACTTGACAATTTAACGAAAAATCAGTATAATAAGACCGTTACGGACCATTAGCTCAGTTGGTCAGAGCCACCGGCTCATAACCGGTTGGTCCAAGGTTCGAGCCCTTGATGGTCCACCAACGGGCAATGCCCGCCCCCAATCATCGGGTGGCGTTTGGCATTGCCCCATATTTTTTATACGATGGCCATGTTGAATAAAAAAACAACCTGTGAAAGGCACAAATAACTGATGAACGCGATTGAAGCAAAAGATCTGTCCCAATATTACAGTAAGGAAAGAGAGATTCTAAACTTTGAGCCCTTTTCCCTTGTCTCGTTGCAAAAGATCTTGCCCTATCTCAAAGCCGGTGTCCCGTGTAGTGATCTCTTCGCGGGGGCGCTGTTCATGTGGCAGGAAAGCACCGACCTGTGTTTTTGCGTTTGGAATGATACTCTTGTTATCCGACAGGACCGGGGTGCGCAACCGGCATTCACCTGGCCGATCGGAAAAGATCCCGACGGTATGCTGGACAAGCTTTTGCAATATGTAAAAGAAAATCATCTGCCGCTCCGCTTTTGCGCGGTAAACGAGGAAACGCTGGAAGCGATCCGGCAGGACCGCCGTTTGAAGAACCCAATGTGGGCATACGACTCCCGTTGGAGCGATTACATCTACTCGTTTGAAGAAGCAAAAACATTTTCCGGACATAAATACAGCGGTCAGCGCAACCACATCAACCATTTCAAAAAGTTATACGGTGAGCCGGACATTCGCTTTTTAACGCAAGCGGATATTCCCACCGTTTTGGAACTTCTTGGTGCCTACAATGCAGAGCACGCCGACGCGAACCCTTTGGAGCGTTTGGAACTCAAGCACACCAAAGAACTGCTTTCCGTTTATGAGTCGCTCGGGTTGTATGCCGCGGGATTGTTCGTGGATGGCAACCTCGCCGCGTTCAGCATTGGAGAGGTGGCGGGCGATATGCTCTTGATCCATGTAGAGAAAGCACTTCGATGCTACGAGGGCGCCTACCCCACCATGTATTCCGGTTTTGTGCGCCTGATGGCGACCTTGCCCGGCTATTCCCTGCAAATCATCAACCGCGAGGACGATTCGGGCGATCCCGGCATCCGAATCTCCAAACGGCAATACCATCCGATCAAGCAGATCGACAAATACCTCGTCCATATCAATTCCCCTGCGGCAAAAATAGCAACTCTGCCTGATATTCCGGCAGGGCGCGTGGTACTGACCCCTTTCCGGGAAACTGACAAGCAATCCTATCTCGCCCTGAATACCGATATTGAAAACAACCGCTATTGGGACTACGACTACCGCGAAGATGCAAGCATTACCGGGCAGATCGACGAGAACGTATTTTACGATAGCACCATGTTTGATATGCGGGCGGGCGACTCCATCAATTTTGCCGTTCGGATGTGCCCGGAAGGCGAGATGATCGGCGAGGTCATTCTTTGGAACTTTACCGCCGATGGAGATGCGGAACTGGGTTGCCGCATCCTGCCGCAGTATCAAAAACGCGGCTACGGAAAAGCGGCGTTTCACGCCGCCGCAAACTTTGCAAAAACCGTTTTGGGCGCAAATGTTTATGCCCGCTGTTTTCTTGAAAACGCCGCCTCCCGGCGCATGATTACGGCAAGCGGATTTTCAGAGTGGTATCGGGACGAGAAGTTTCAATATTTCAGATAAATCCGCTCCGAATGCGGCAAAAACATCTTCCAAAAAAGCAGACGTTGCAACCAATATTGCAACGTCTGCTTTTTTTATTGGAAAAGAGTATAATCATCTACCCTCTCGGAGTTTTTGAAAATCGGCGGATAGGGGTTTTGGGCAGGATCGATCCCGGCAAGG
>CAMOHW010000186.1 GCA_946615525.1 uncultured Clostridia bacterium
CCGAACTGTTGGAAAAGGGATATGATAACATCATCTGTGCCCAGCCGTTTGGCTGTTTGCCCAACCATATCGTTGCCAAGGGGACGATCCGTACGCTGCGAAATCTTTACCCCAACGCCAACATTTGCCCGGTGGATTATGACGCCGGTGCATCCAAAGTCAATCAGGAAAACCGCATCAAACTTATGCTTGCGCTGGCACAGGAAGCGGAAGAAAAGCATGATTGACGATTCAAGATAAAAGGAGAACCCCGTTTTGAAACGAATTGGAATAGACGTTGGCTCCACTACCATTAAGTGTGTGGTGCTGGATGAGGAGGGGAAGCTTATCCACTCCTCCTACGAGCGGCACCGTGCCTGCATTGCCCCCATGATGGCGGCGATCTTGCGTACGATCGCCAACAAATACCCGGGCGAGGCGGTCAAACTTGCCGTTTCCGGCTCCGCAGGCATGGGAATTGCAAACGATATGGAGCTGCCCTTTGTGCAAGAGGTTTACGCCACCCGCCTTGCCGTGCTGGAAAAAATGCCGGCGACCGACGCCGTGATTGAATTGGGCGGCGAGGACGCCAAGATCTTGTTTTTGGGAAAATCTCTGGAAGTCCGTATGAACGGCACCTGCGCCGGCGGGACCGGCGCTTTCATTGACCAGATGGCGGAACTGATGAGTGTGACGCCCGAAGAATTGGAAACGCTTGCCGAACAGAGCGAAAAGCTTTATACCATTGCCTCGCGGTGCGGCGTGTTCGCAAAATCGGATATTCAACCCCTGCTCAATCAGGGTGCGCAAAAAAAGGACGTTGCCGCCAGCATTTTTTACGCGGTGGTCAACCAGACCATTGCCGGGCTGGCACAGGGGCGCGAAATATCGGGCAACCTGCTTTATTTGGGCGGCCCGCTGACATTCTTCCCCTATTTGCGCCTGGCGTTTGACAAAACCCTCAAAGCAAAAGGAACCTGCCCGGAGCATTCGCTCTTTTTCGTTGCCATGGGCGCGGCGTTCTCGCCGAACGCGGCAGAAATCAAGCCCGAAACGCTTGCCAAAAAGGTGGAAACCTACCAAAGCAAAACCGCGTTTGCCGGATGCCGCCCGCTCTTTGAAAATGCGGCGGAATACGATGCGTTTGTCGCCCGGCACCAAACAGACTCGCGCGGGATCCGCGAAATCACCAAACCAAGCGGAGAGCTGTTTTTGGGCATTGACGCCGGATCGACTACCGTCAAAGCCGTGCTTTGCGACCGGGAGGGCAACCTCTTTTACCCCATGTATCTGCCCAACAGCGGCAACCCGATCCCGCTTATTCGCAACTATTTGTCCGAACTTTACGCCAAATTCCCAAACATTCATATCGCAGGTTCGGCGGTTACCGGGTATGGCGAATCCATGATCCAAAATGCCTTTGGCGTTGGGTGCGGCGTTGTGGAAACGGTTGCGCATTATACCGCCGCGGCGCATTTTTGTCCGGAAGTCGATTTCATTTTGGATATCGGCGGCCAGGACATCAAGTGCTTCCGCATTCGTCACGGCGCCATTGACAGCATCTTTCTCAACGAGGCGTGTTCCTCGGGATGCGGCTCCTTTTTGCAAACCTTTGCCGGCGTGCTCGGCTTTACACCACAGGAGTTTGCCAAAGAGGCACTCTTTGCAAAAAGCCCGGTTGATCTCGGTTCGCGCTGCACGGTGTTTATGAACAGCTCGGTCAAGCAGGCGCAAAAGGACGGCGCCACCGTTGCCGATATTTCGGCGGGGCTTTCGGTCAGCGTGGTCAAAAATGCGCTCTATAAAGTCATTCGGTGCGCCGATCCCTCCCGTCTGGGTGATCATATCGTGGTGCAGGGAGGGACCTTTCTCAACGATGCCGTTCTGCGTGCCTTTGAACAGGAGATCGGCAAGGATGTGCTCCGTCCATCAGTCGCCGGGCTGATGGGTGCCTACGGCGCCGCGCTTTACGCCATGGAGCATGACAGGGGAGAAACCCGGTTGATCGATGCCGAGGGGCTTGCCAACTTTACCCACCAGGTCAGCGCTCTGACCTGCAACGGTTGCCAGAACCACTGCCGCCTGACGGTCAACAAGTTCTCAAACGGCAAAAAATACATTGCCGGAAACCGTTGTGAAAAGCCCGCGCAAACCGAAAAGAACCGCGAACATTTCAACCTTTACGAATACAAATACCGGCTGCTCTCCGCCTTTCGCAAAAACGAGGTGCGCCATCCCGGCGCCAAAACAGTGGGGCTGCCCATGGTACTCAACAACTACGAGCTTTTGCCCTTTTGGTGGACCATGTTCGATTCGCTCGGCTACAACGTTGCCGTTTCGGGAGAGTCGAATCACGCCCTCTACGTCAAAGGGCAGCACACCATCCCCTCTGACACCGCCTGCTACCCCGCAAAACTGGCGCACGGGCACATTGAAGACCTTTTGGAAAAGAAGATTGACATCCTGTTCTACCCCGGCATGAGCTACAACGTGGAGGAGGGCTACGGCGTCAACCACTATAACTGCCCCATTGTTGCCTACTATCCGTCGGTCATCGGCGCAAACGTCAAACTGCCGGAAAGCGTCACCTATCTCAACGGCTTTTTGAGTCTTGCCGATCGCCGCGCTTTTGCAAAGCATTTTGTGCGCGTCATGGGCGAAAAGGGGATCCCGGTCAAGCTGGCCGACGTCAAAAAAGCCGCCACCGCCGCCTATGCCGCCTATGACGAGCACATGGAGGCCGTGCGGCAAAAGGGGGAGGAAT
>CAMOHW010000187.1 GCA_946615525.1 uncultured Clostridia bacterium
TCTTCCCCGTCACTTTCCAATATTGTGGAAATGATGCAAATTTTTCATGTCAGCGCCGACTACCTCCTTTCGGTTTCCGACCGAATGTTAGTTGATATTTCTTCCCTTTCCAATGAGGAACAGGAAGTGGTTTTGAAAATGATCTCCTGTTTGCAAAAATAAAAAAAGACCTTGAATTCTTGATTCAAGGTCTTTTTTATACCACCGCTTTGATAGCATAGGAAATGATCGTCATAATGGTGGTGGCGATCAGCACGCCGAGCGTTGCTGCCAGCAGGGATTTTTTGAAATCCAGTTTTAGAACGCCGGCAATCAGCGAGCCCGTCCAGGCGCCGGTCCCCGGCAGGGGAATTGACACAAACAGCACCACGCCCCAGTAGGAATACTTTTCGATCTTTCCCTTGTGCTTTTCCACCTTGCGGTTCAGCCATCCGGCAACGCGGTTGAAAAACTTGACGCGGCTGTTTGTCATTCCTTTGAGAATGGCGCGGATCAACCAAAGGATGAACGGCACCGGCAACAGGTTCCCCGCAACAGCCAAAAGGAAAGTCTGCCACCACGGGAGCCCCAAAGCGCACCCCAGCGGAACGGCGCCGCGGCACTCGATGACCGGAATGAGCGAGCAGAAAAAGACGCACAACTCGCGCCCGACTTTATTCAAAAAGAAATCGGCAATCGCCTGACGCATTTGGTCGCTCCTCCTTTCCCGTCGCTTTCCTTTATTATAATCGATTCTTACGGGATTGTCAAGACAAATATCAAATAGAGCATTCCCGGTAGGAATGCTCTATTGTTTTCAAACGCCAAAGCGGAATGATCCATGTAATACGCAAAAAACAATGACAAGCGAAACTGCAATGAGTAGAATTGCCGCAATACTGACCAGAATCGTCCGGAGGTCAAGTTTGAAAGCCGATTTTGACTTTGGCAAAAATCCGGTTTTTTGCAGGACGGTGGAGATTGGCTTATAGAGGATGAGCACCACTGCAGCATTGAAGACGGCTTTGACAAGGTTGAAGGGCAACAGCAGGGTGGGAATCATATTGCGCACCATTGCCACCTCTACATGCATATACCGCGGGGTTACGATCAAGTTAAACAACATCATAACCGCGGTCATTGCGAAAACGCCGGAGAGAAGCCCAATGACCGCCCCCAGAAAGCTCTTTTTGTAGCGGTAGATCAAACTGACCGTTACAGAGAAGGATGCCGTTCCCAGCACATTCATTACAAACCCGTAAATCCCTGTGCTACTGACAGTCACCATTTCTACCAACGCAACGATCACCGAAGAAATGAGCGCCGAGATCGGTCCGAAATACAGTCCGCAAAGCGTGATAATGGCATCTTTGAGATCCAATGTCAAAAAGGATACCGGAAAATGGATCAGCAGCATGACAACATAGGCCAATGCCGTAAAGACCGCTACGCCGACAAGCGTGAGCAATCTTTTCTTTGTTTTTTCATTTGAAATCATCATATTACTCCTATCAAAATCGTTTTTTAGATTTGAATCGGAGAAAAGAAAAATCCCGCGGCAAAAATAGCCCCGGGGCGCAAACTGCGGTCGTTTGTTCTTTCTTTTCTCATCCGGACTTTGACCGTCGGTTCGGGAGTTACACCCGATCGGCGCAATTCGGTAGTTTTCCGAATTTGCGTTCGCAGACTATACTGCCGGTATGGAATTACACCATTCCCCAAAGAATTTTTGAACTGATATTTTGTTTTTTTGGGACGGGGGATTGCTCCCCCATCCCGCTTGTTTCATTCAGTTGACTGAATTACGCAATGATCTTGGAAACAACGCCGGAACCAACCGTTCTGCCGCCTTCACGAATAGCGAAGCGCAGACCCTCTTCGCAAGCGATGGGGGTGATGAGTTCAACGGTCATATCTACGTTGTCGCCGGGGCGGCACATCTCAACGCCGGCAGGCAGCTCGATGGTACCGGTAACGTCGGTGGTTCTGAAATAGAACTGCGGACGGTAGCCAGCGAAGAAGGGCTTTTTACGGCCGCCTTCTTTCTCGGTCAGAACGTAAACGTGGCCAACGAATTTGGTGTGCGGATGAACCGAACCGGGTTTTGCAAGGACCTGACCTCTTTCGATCTCGTCCTTTGCGATACCACGGAGCAGAGCGCCGATGTTATCACCAGCTTCTGCCTGCGGCAGGAGTTTGTGGAACATTTCAACACCGGTAACGGTGGTGGACTTCTTCTCTTCGGTCAGACCAACGATCTCAACCACGTCAGATACCTTAACGGTTCCGCGCTCAACACGACCGGTAGCAACGGTGCCACGACCGGAAATGGAGAACACGTCCTCAACAGGCATCAGGAAGGGCAGATCAGACTGACGCTCGGGAGTGGGGATATAGCTGTCAACAGCATCCATCAGTTCCCAAATGCACTTGTACTCGGGAGCGTTCGGATCGGTGTTGGTGGATTCCAGAGCATCGCGAGCGGAGCCGCGGATGATCGGAATATCGTCGCCCGGGAAGTCATAGGAAGAAAGCAGATCGCGAACTTCCATTTCAACCAGATCCAGCAGTTCGGGGTCGTCAACCAGGTCAGTCTTGTTCATGAAGACAACGATGGCGGGAACGCCGACCTGACGAGCGAGCAGAACGTGCTCGCGGGTCTGCTGCAGAGGGCCGTCGGTTCCGGCAACAACCAGGATAGCGCCGTCCATCTGAGCGGCACCGGTGATCATGTTTTTAACATAGTCAGCGTGGCCGG
>CAMOHW010000188.1 GCA_946615525.1 uncultured Clostridia bacterium
GGTGTTTTTTTACTGCATTTTTTATTCTGCCCAGCCAAGTGAGCGCTCCACGGCACGGTGCCAGAGGCGCAAAAGTTCCTCGCGTTTCTCTTGTGTCATTTGCGGCGAAAAGGTGCGCTCGGCATTCCAGCAGGAACGAATTTCGTTCAAGTCGGAATAGAACCCGACGCCCAACCCTGCGAGATATGCCGCGCCAAGCGCCGTGGTTTCCACACAGGCGGGTCTTGTGATCTCCAATCCCAATACATCCGCCTGGAAAGCAAGCAGGAAGTTGTTTGCCGAGGCACCGCCATCCACCTTGACCGAACCGATGGGGAACGGTGTATCCTGGCGCATGGCTTGCAGAACATCTACCGTTTGGTAGGCCATGGCTTCCAGCGCCGCGCGCACAATGTGCTCGGGTTTTACCGCGCGGGTAAGCCCCTGAATGGTGCCACGGGCATAGGCATCCCAATAAGGCGCGCCCAATCCCACAAATGCAGGGACCAGATACACGCCGGCGGTATTTTCCACCGCGGTTGCCATTGCCTCGGTATCCCGCGCATGACGAAAGAGTTTGAGTCCATCGCGCAACCATTGAATGGTGGCGCCGCACATAAAGACCGAGCCCTCCAGGACATAGTTTGTTTCATTCCCGATTTGCCAGCCCACGGTAGTCAGCAACCCCTTGGTGGAGGCAACCGGCTTTTTGCCGGTGTTCATCAAAAGGAAACCGCCGGTCCCATAGGTGTTTTTCACATCCCCTGCTTCAAAGCAGCATTGGCCGAAAAGCGCTGCCTGCTGGTCACCGGCAACTCCGGCAATGGGAATCTCCCTGCCAAACAGGTTGGGATCGGTCATACTGAAAATGCCGGAAGAAGGTTTTACTTCGGGCAACACTGCCGCCGGAATGTTGAAAATGCGCAACAACTCCGCATCCCATTGCATGGTGTGAATGTTGAACAACAGGGTGCGGGCGGCGTTGGAAGGATCGGTTGCGTGCACTTTTCCGCCGGTCAAATGCCAGATCAAAAAGCAATCAATTGTCCCAAACAAGAGTTCGCCCTTTTCGGCACGCTCTCTGGCTCCGGGAACATGGTCCAGTATCCACGCCAGTTTGCTTGCCGAAAAATAAGGGTCCGCCAACAGTCCCGTGCGCTCGCGAATTTCTTTTTCGATCCCGTTTCGTTTGAGATCAGCGCAAAAGTCGGCCGTGCGGCGGCATTGCCAAACGATGGCATGATAAATGGGTCTGCCGGTCTTCTTTTCCCAAACGACTGTCGTTTCGCGCTGATTGGTGATGCCGATGGCGGCAATTTCTTCGGGATTGGCACCGCATTTTTGCATTGCCTCGACCGCAACACCCATTTGCGAAGCCCAGATTTCGGTGGCATCATGCTCCACCCACCCGTCCCGGGGATAATATTGCTTAAACTTTCGGTTGACCTGAGAGCAAATCTTGCCCTCCCGATCAAACAGGATGCACCGGGAACTGGTGGTTCCCTGATCCAATGCCATTAGATACTGTTTTTTCATGGTTTGGCCTTCCTTTCGGTCAAATCTGATTCAAGTTTTTGCGATCGTTTCTCCCATTCCCCGGCAAAACGCGCGGCAGCACTTTGCCATTCGCCGCAAAGGGCGCAGAGTTTGCCAAAACGCATATTGGCACCCTCCCCGTCAAGGTCTGCCGCCGACGCCGCTTTGGTAACAAACGGCTGAATAACAGTGGAAAGGAACGAATCGATCTGCTCGGAGAACTCCCTTGCACAGTTTTGCACCCGGTTGCCGTTTTGACCAAGTCGCTCAGCTTGATTTGCCACATTTGCCTGCGGCAGAATCGACTCCAAAAATGCAAAGCGCGACGGATCAAACTGATCGGGTTGCCAAAACGGATCCAGTTTGAGGATCAATTCGTCAAACACGCATTCTGCCGCCCGCATCTTTTCAAACAGAAGATCCAAGGGAAGCAAAAATGCGCTCCCATCCCCTACTCCAAACACGCTTTGCGGCAGTTTTTGCGCAAAGGATACCGCCGCGGCAGAAAGTGCTTGTGCCGTTTGTTGGGCGGTTTGATAGCAACCTTGCAAAAAAGCTTTCCGCTTTTCTACCTTTTTTTGCTGATCGGCAAGAGCATTGTTTGCCGCCTGCAAAGTGAGTTCGGGGTTTTTGAGCAATTCTTTTCGTATTTTTTCTTCCTCCGGGAAGAAAACGAAAGAGGACTGTTGCAAAGGGGATTTTGCCACAGTCCTGCTTTCGAGATCCTTATCGGATTTCGACATTGACTCTTTTTCCGCTGCCTGCGGATGCCGCTTTGATGACGGTGCGGATCGCCTTTGCGATCTTTCCGTGCTTGCCAATGACCATGCCCATATCATCCGGCGCTACGGTAAGCGTCAGCGTGATGGAACGGTCGTCATCTTCTCTGGAAACGAACACTTCGTCCGGAGAATCCACAAGTGCTTTTGCGACATCGGCAAGGGTCTTTTCCAAATCAGCCATAGCGATGCCCTCTGTTGGAAAAATCAGTCAACAATGCCGCTCTTTTTCAGCAGCGATTTGACGGTTTCCGTAGGCTGTGCGCCGTTGGCGATCCATTTCTTTGCTTTCTCGGCGTCAATTTTGATTTCAGCCGGCTCGGTAAGCGGGTTGTAGTAGCCGATTTCCTCGATGAAACGGCCGTCTCTCGGGGAGCGGCTGTCCGCTACGATTACGCGATAGAAAGGAGCCTTCTT
>CAMOHW010000189.1 GCA_946615525.1 uncultured Clostridia bacterium
ATACTTTGTTTTCATATTCCTTCTCCCTTCATTTTCCGCTGTCGCCGTAGTTGGAAAGAACGCGAGCAGACGGGTCATTGACATTGCAACCCTTCCAGGATTTATTGGGCATCCAGAAATCCGCAATCATTTCCGCCTGCCCGGGGTAGTAGGTTTCAAAAATCTCCCGATACAAAAGCGATTCTTTGGTAAACGGTTGCGCAAAGGTGTATTTTGCGCGGCGCGCTTCAAATTCCGCATCGGTATATTGGCTTTCGGCAAATTGTTTCAAATCATCCACCATCGAGTGACCAACGGCGTCTGAGAACGCGGCTTTTTCACGCCACAGGATGCTGTCGGGCAGGTATCCAAGCCCCTCAAAGGCATGGCGGAGCAGATATTTGCCCTTGCCGTAGGTGTTCATCTTCATTGCGGGATCCAGCGACATGACGTATTTTACAAAATCAAGGTCGCCGAAGGGCACCCGCGCTTCGAGCGAGTTGACCGAAATACAACGGTCGGCACGCAGGACATCATACATATGCAGTTCGTGGATCCGCTTTTCGGCCTCTTTTTGGAACTCGGCGGCGCTCGGTGCAAAATCGGTGTATTTGTAACCGAAGAGTTCATCCGAGATCTCACCGGTAAGCAGTACGCGAATATCGGTCGTTTCATGGATCGCTTTACAGACAAGATACATTCCCATACTGGCGCGAATGGTGGTAATATCGTAGGTGCCGAGCAGATGGATCACATCTTCCAGCGCACCAATGACATCTTTCGGTGTCATATAGACCTCGGTATGGTCGGCGCCGATAAAATCGGCGACCTGACGGGCATATTTGAGGTCGATGGCGTCCTCGCTCATGCCGATCGCAAAGGTTTTGATGGGCGTTTTGCTTTTCTTTGCCGCAATGGCGCAGACCAGCGAGGAATCCAAACCACCCGAGAGCAGAAACCCGACTTTCGCGTCAGCGACCAAGCGCTTTTCAACACCGGCAACCAACTTTTCGCGGATGTTCTTGCAGGCGGTTTCCAAATCATCGTGGCAAATGCTCTTTGCATGGGAAACGTCGGAATAGCAAACGAATTCGCCGCCTTTGTAGTAGTGTCCGGGCGGGAAGGGCAGGATCTTTTTGCAAAAATCAACCAGGTTTTTCGGCTCACTTGCAAACAGGATCGTCCCGTTTTGATCGTATCCGTAATAGAGTGGGCGAATGCCGATGGGATCGCGCGCGGCAATGAACTCTCCGGTCCTGCCGTCATAGATCACGCAGGCAAACTCGGCGTCCAGTTTGGCAAACATTTCGGTGCCGTATTCAAAATACATTGGGAGCAGGATCTCGCAATCGCTGTCGCTCTCAAAGGTATATCCCTTTTCTTTCAACTTCTCGCGCTCTTTTGCAAAGCCGTAAAGTTCACCGTTGCAAACAACGGAGCAACCGTTTTGTTCAAACGGTTGCATTCCTTCGGGGTGCAGGCCCATAATGGCAAGCCGATGGAAGCCGAGCAATCCTTTTTTCGTTTCGATCACTCGGCTGTCATCCGGTCCGCGCGATTTTGTCTTTTCAAACGCGCTCTCAAACGCGGCTTTATCAGTCATTTTTCCGCAATAACCAAAAATGGAACACATTGTATTCTCCTTTATTCTACATCTTGTAAGGCGTCATACCCCTCTTCGCCGGTGCGGACCTTTACCACATTTTCAACATCATAAACAAAAATCTTTCCGTCCCCGATATGCCCGGTGTAAAGCACCTTTTTCGCCGTTTCGATCACCGAGCGGACAGGTACTTTGCTGACTACGATATCCACCTGGATCTTCGGGAGCAGATTTGCTTCCACGGCAACGCCGCGGTAATATTCCGGTTGTCCTTTTTGTGCGCCGCAACCCAATACATGGGAAACGGTCATGCCGGTAATGCCGATCTCCATCATGGCATTTTTCAGTGCCTCAAAACGCGGCTCTTTGCAAATGATCTCCACTTTGGTAAACTTCGGGGAACCATCTGCAAACGAGGGGACCTTTTTGACCGGGATCGCCTCGGCGACAGGTGTTTCACCGCGGACGGCGATCGCGCCTTCGTAGCCATAGTCCAAACTTTCCACAGCGGGAACAAAATCGGCGTAGGCGCTCGGCAGACCGTGTTCGGTTTTATCAAGCCCTTTGATCTCTTCCTCTTTGGAAACGCGCAGACCAACCGTTTTTTTCAAAATGACAAAGGTTAGTGTCATCATAGCGGCAGTCCATGCCAGAATGGCGGTAATGCCCAAAAGTTGAACGCCGAGCAAACGGAAATTGCCGGTATAGAACAGTCCTTGCAGCCCGGCAGGAGCGGCGGGATTTGCCAAAAGTCCGACTGCGATGGTGCCCCAAACGCCGTTTGCAAAGTGCACGCCCACAGCGCCGACAGGGTCATCAATGTGTAGTTTCAAATCCAAAAATTCGACTACGAAAACAACTAAAAATCCGGAGACAAGACCGACTACGGTCGCGCCCAAAGCGTCCAAAGCGTCACACCCGGCAGTAATTCCCACAAGCCCCGCCAAAGAAGCGTTGATGCACATGGAAACATCGGGTTTGCCGTTCTTGATCCAGGTAAAAATCATGGTCGTGCAGGTCGCAACGGCAGGAGCGATGGTTGTGGTTACAAAAATGGAAGCCAGCGAATCGCCGTCCCAGGCAGCCGCGCCGTTAAAGCCATACCAACCAAACCAAATGAGTCGTTAG
>CAMOHW010000190.1 GCA_946615525.1 uncultured Clostridia bacterium
TTGCGGACTCGGGCTTGCCACCACCCGCCCTGACAAACACGAGCGCAACGGGCTGCCCATTGACGGCTTTATCAAAGCCAGCCGCGGACTGTATCGCGCCGAGAATGTAAAAGTGCTGGATAATATTGTGGACGGTGCGGCAGAAAAGATGTTCTACTGCTCGCAACCGGTGACCACAGATAACCAAAACGGTTTTCTGTTTGACCGCAACACCTACATCTTCCAACAGGGCGCCGTTTTTGCAGGACTGCCCGCCGACCTGCCTGTATCAACCGGGAAATATGTGGACGGCAAATACTCCCTTGCCACCAAGACGTATGCCTACACAAAGGAAGACCTCCAACAACTTTCCAACGCCGGCATTGAACCCAATAGCACCTTTTGGTATGTATAACCCCCGCACCGGGGCAATATAAAAAGACCGCCGCAGGCAACGCCTGCGGCGGTTTATTTATTGATACGGATCCGCCTGATCGGTCAAGCCAAGCAGATAATCGGTCGAGGTGTGATAAAACTTTGCCAACGCAATCAAAACATCTACAGGAAGTTGCCGTTGCCCGTTCTCATATTGCGAATAGGTGTTTTGCCGGATGTGCAAATATTCGGCAATTTCTGTTTGCCGAATGTCCCGATCTTCGCGCAATTCTTTGAGCCGCATTGAAAATCTCCTTTTTTCTTATTTTATCCATTATTTAAAACAATTTTACAAAATCTCGAATTGTGATATTGACAATTATCTCAAATTGTGATAAAATAAGACAAGATTTCTAAAAAAGGAATCGAAAAATAAGAAAAGGAGAAAAAATATGTTCTGTCCAAAATGCGGAAAAGAAATTATGGATGAGGCAGTTATTTGTCCAAAATGCGGGTGTGCAGTCCAAATTGATTGTGCAAATGATTCCGGATCAGAAATGAAAAGCGCAGGCAAGGGGTTTTGCATTTCCGGTCTGGTGCTTGGCATTGTTTCGCTTGTTTTTTCGTGGATTTGGTATATTTCACTGTCTGCATCCATTGTTGGATTGGTGTTGTCAGTCGTAGGGAGAAAAAAAGCAAAACTTGCTTCTGCCCCGACCGGTATCGGAACGGCAGGAATGGTTCTTTCCATTATTGGTTTATCCATTACCGGCTTGGTTGTACTTTTCACTGTTGTCCTCGCCGGCGCATTTGTTGCCGCATTTGCCTGACATTCAAACAAAAGAACAGGCAGTCCGAAATGGACTGCCTGTTCTTTTTCTATCGGGTTTCGCAAACTTTGATATCAAATGCGCGGAATAAAACGCCTTTCAAAAAACCCAAAAATCCTCTTTTTGGGAGTTTTTTGGAAAAAAGGAGGGTGCGGGAGGGGAGAAACGCCTTTTTGCAAAAAGGGATTCTTCCCTCCCGCGGTCTTTCCTCTCTCCAATCAAATTGCTTCTACGCTGCCCGAAGCGATCAGGTCAACGCCGGTGCCCAGGAAATCGGCAACGATGACATCGCCGCAGGCAACCTTGCCCTTGAGGGTGATCTTGCGGATCTCCTCCATGCCCTTGAACAGCAGTTCCTTCGGAATTGCCGTGCGGGTGCGGACAGGAACCAGCGGTGCGCTTGCGCCCTCGGTTTTGACCGAAGAGGTAAGGATGCGCAGCGGATGAATGAACTCGTTTTCGGCATAGGTCATACCGCGTTTGCAGGTATAGCCCTCAATGCTCTCGATGGCGCCCTTTGCGGCGTCGCCCTTAACGGTGATGTTGCAACCCTGGGGGCAAATAATGCAAATAATCTTCTTTTCGGTTGTCATAATCTTCTGCCTCCTTTCAGTTTGCAATCACGTTGATGGTGATTTGGGTTGCGCCGGCGATCTGGTCGGGTTTGACTTCCACCTTTTCCATTTCACCGGGGTTGATTTTGATGAGCTTTTTGGAGAAGATTTCCTTCTCGCCTGCCAGAACCTTAACGGTCACGTTCTTTTGCGGTGCGGCGGCACGGAAGAACAGGGTTGCCGGCTCGGTGGGGCAAACACGCTGCGGGCAAATGTAACGAACATTGGTGCCCGGAACGGTGGGGATCTCGGCTCCGGCGGTCAGCTTTCCGGCGGCGTAGAGCGCGGCATACTTGCCGGCGCGCTCGCTCTCCTCGGAAACGTTATCCGCCAGGTCGTTGACATGGACCACGTTGCCGCTGGCAAAGACCGAGGGCTTGTTGGTTTGCATGAACTGGTTGACTTCCGGTCCGCTTGTAATGCGGTTGAGTTTGATGCCGGAGGCCTTGCTCAGCTCGTTCTCAGGGATCAAGCCGCAGGAGAGCAGGAGCGTATCGCACTCGTAGAGTTTTTCGGTGCCTTCGATCGGCTTTTTGGTTGCGGGATCCACCTCGGCAATGACAACGCCCTCAACGCGCTTGTTGCCCTTGATTTCCACAACGGTGTGGGAGAGCAACAGCGGAATGTCAAAGTCTTCCAGGCATTGCACGCGGTTACGGGTCAAACCTGCGGTGTAGTCCATCAGCTCGGCAACGGCAAGCACCTTGGCGCCTTCCAGCGTCATGCGGCGCGCCATGATCATGCCAATATCGCCCGAACCGAGGATGACTACTTTTTTACCAACCATCATGTTCTGACGGTTGACCAAACGCTGTGCGGCGCCGGCGGTATAAACGCCAGCCGGACGGGTTCCGGGCGTCATAATGGCGCCACGGGTGCGCTCGCG
>CAMOHW010000191.1 GCA_946615525.1 uncultured Clostridia bacterium
CGCACGGTTCACATCCGTGAGGTCGAGAGTTCGAGTCTCCCTGTTTCCACCAGCGGATAGTGCCCGTTCCCAATGCCCTGGGGCGGGAAATATGCAAAAAATCCAAGCCGTTTGGCTTGGATTTTTTGATACCTGGTGCATGCGAAAGCATTTTTTTGCCATGCACATACCCCACTTTATATTTGTTTGTGAACGCTTTTGTATTCATCATAAAAGCGGTAATAGGGGCAGGATTTGGTCGCGCCCGAAAGAAAATTGCCCAGGTCATCCTGGTCGAGATTGACGGTGCAGTAATAGCAATCCTCAATCTCGTCATAGTCATAAAACACGCAGGTCTCGCAGTTTTGACCTGCTTTTTTTGTTTGTTCTTTCATCAGTCTTTGAGCAGCTGTTCGTGCAGTTGCACTTTCTCGCCGGCGTAGCGATAAGCCGCCCGATAATCCTCCATTTCCCTGCATACAATTTCCAAATCGGAAAGTACCGCGTAGAGTTGCACTTCGTTCAAAAGCGCGTCGCTTCCCTGCAAAAGACTTTGCAAAATGGTTTTGGCACCTTCCATGTTTCCTTTTCCCATCTCGCATTTTGCCAACAAATGCCGAGAAAAAAAGGATGGCTCCGGATAGGCCTGCAAAAACCGTTCAAGCGCACCTGTATCACCGGAATCCAGTGCGTTCAGCGCGACACGGTATGCGGAAAACGGTGTTTTCAGGGCATACTCGGCAGGTGATTCTTCATCCAAAACTTCCGAAAACAGCGATGGAGAAATGCGCTCCATATAGGCAAAATACTCCTTTGCCTCGGCACGAATCTGCGGTTGCGGATATAGCCCGCTCGCCGCAAGTTCCAAAGCCGTATCAAACGAACGGCAGGAGGCGTGCAGCTTGCCCTGCCAGAATTGCTCCTTGGCAATTTGCAAATGACATTGTGCCAGCAAGAGCAACAATTCGTCGTCCCCTTCACCAAGCAATGCCCGGCAAAGATCTCGACAAAGTTCCCATTCGCCTTCCCGGAAGGCTTTTTTAATGTTTTCCATTTGCTCCATCTTGCGATAGAACAACTCGTCCTCTCCCTCCGAGAGTAAATATCCCACCGAAACGCCCAGCCGCTTTGCCAAATAAAAAACGGTGGGAAGCGAAGGCATTGCCGAACCGTTTTCGATACAGCTGATCATGTTCCGTGTGATTTGGTTGCCGGCAAGCTCGGATTGCGACATCATTTTTGCAATACGCAACTCCCGGACCTTTTCACCCACATTCATGACAACGCCTTTCTTTCCACCGCTTTTGCAAGTCGATGATGATTCATATTTGATCTTACAGGAACCAAAGTGTAGCTATAAAAGCGCCCGCATTCAGGAAAAGCTCAAAGGAGGGCTTTCTCTTATCCAGATAGGAAAGCGCCATACCGGAAATAGAGATCGCATAAATGAAGATGCTGAAAATACCACGGATGACCGAATAGTGTTTGGGTCCAAAATAAAGAATGGTTTTGGTCAGTGCCAAAAGAACGATTGCGGCAAGCGCAAAAGCGGCAAGGATCAATTTGATCTGCTTATCCGTTGGCATTTTGATTGATTTTTTTTGTTTGCTTTTTTTGGGTTCCGGATCATACGGAGCTCTGTTAAAATTGTCGTTCATAGCAAAAACCTCCTCTAAATATGATGTTCTGTTTTCATTATACCACAAAATATAGTATTTTCAATATTTTTTTGAAAAATATTGTAAAAAAACCATAGAAAAGACCGGCATAGAAAAATCTATGCCGGTCTGATTGATTTTATTAATACAAGCCGCGTTTGATATAACTTGTATGCAGGACTTCATGTGCCTTATGGCTATTCGGCTCGCCGAAGAACTCGTCATACAGTTTCTTGACCGCAAGGTTATCCTGTGATTTGCGGAGCGTTTCATCCGCATCATCCTTATAAAGGACAGCGGCACGAACGGCACGCAGATCGGTGCTCATGCGGACTTTTGCCGGCTGAATGGGCTGACCACCACCGTTGACGCATCCGCCCGGGCAGGCCATGATCTCGATGAACTGAACATCCAGTTCGCCGTTTTTGACCTTGTTGAGCAGTTCACGCGCCTTGCCGGTGCTGGAAGCAACCGCAACATTGACCGTAAGATCGCCAAGCTTGTAGGAAGCGGTCTTGATACCCTCGGTACCACGAACCTCCGGGAAATCGACCTTTTCCAGTTTCTTGCCCAGAATGATTTCTGCGGCATAACGCAAAGCAGCTTCCATAACGCCGCCGGTTGCACCGAAGATAGCACCTGCGCCGGAACCGATATCAAACGGATCGTCAAACTTCTCGTCTTCCAAAGCACGGAAGTTGATGCCCGCCTTCTGGATCATGCGGCCAACCTCGCGGGTGGTAATGGCAACATCCACATCCGGAACGCCTGCGGCAGACTGATCGGGACGACCAACCTCAAACTTCTTTGCCGTGCAAGGAATTGCCGAAACGAAGAAGATATCCTTGGGATCCCAACCCATCTTTTGTGCGTAATAGGTTTTTACCACTGCGCCAAACATTTGCTGGGGAGATTTGCAGGTGGAAAGGTTCTCGGTGAATTCCGGGAAATAGTGCTCGCAGAACTTGATCCATCCGGGAGAGCAGGAGGTGATCATGGGCAGAACGCCGTTGTTCTGCACACGTCCGAT
>CAMOHW010000192.1 GCA_946615525.1 uncultured Clostridia bacterium
CGGCTGCTTTACGGTTGCCGGTGCCGTCAGCAATCCCAAAATGTTGCAGGAGGCACTGATCTATCCCAAAAAAGAAGGTTCTCTCGAAGTGGATTCCCGCAACCTGATGAGCGTGAATGTTCCGGTGTTCCGTCTTCACGTCCATGCGGAAGGAAACTCCGACCATTACAACTACGGTATGGCGTTTACCTCCGGAGAGTTGGATTCGGCACTGCGCGCTCTCAACGGCATTCTGGAAGACCTTTTGCGCATGGCGGAATTGGAAAAAACGGCGCAACTCCTTGCCGAGGAGATCGAGCGCACGCGCCGGCGCGTCAATGCACTGGAATATATCCTTATGCCGCAGTATTTGCAAGTCATCCGCACCATTCGTATGAAACTGGATGAAAACGACCGCGGCAATACCACGCGGTTGATGAAGGTCAAGGATATGATGTTACAGGCACAGATGGAGCAAAACGCAAAAGCCGAAGAAGAGGATAGCGATCCTGCATAATCGCTTTTCAAAAAGTCCGCGGAAACAATCGTTTTCGCGGACTTTTTTGAACAAATTGAAAACAAATTTAAAAAAATTTGTGGTGAAAGCCATTTTTTGTGATATAATAGAAGTAGAAAGACTCCGCCCAAAGCGGATTGGAAAGCGGAAAGGAGAGAAACCGCAATGTTTGCAAAAGGGGATTATGTGTTTTACGCTTCCGGCGGCATTTGCCACGTGGAAGATGTCCAATGCGCGCCGTTGCCCGGAATGCCGGCGGATAGGACCTACTATGTTTTGCGCTCCTTGCATGATGCAAACGGCGTTTCCTACCTGCCAACCGATTGTACCACCGTTTTTCTTCGCCCCATTCTGACCTCTGACGAAGCCGAACGCTTTTTGAAAGATGTAAACGACGTTGAAACCATTACCGCGCCGGATGCAAAATCCCTGCGCACCAATTACCAGGAGGCCATGCGCAAAAACAGCCCCGACGAATGGTTCCGGGTCCTCAAAACCATTCGGGAGCGCACCATGCAAACGACAGACAATGCTCGCCCGGTCAAACTTTCGGAAACCGAGAGGACTTTCAGCGAGGAAGCCAAAAAATATCTTTACACCGAACTTTCTCTGGCACTGGATCTGACCACTGCACAAATTGAGGCCTGTTTGTTTGAAAACGGCAGCAAAATAGCCGAATAAAAAATCCGATTCCGTCTGCACCCAAAAGGGGATTGCAAAGGAACCGGATTTTTATCTTTTTGATCATCAGCTGCGGAAAGGATTTGCCTCTGCGGCTTTTATCATGTTAGCAATGGTCAATTTGGGGCGCTTGGAACGGAAAATGGTGGAGCCGGAAACAATGATGTTTGCACCTGCCGCGGTCGTAAGCCCAACATTTTCCTCGTTGATCCCGCCGTCCACTTCAATATCCAATTTCAAGCGGTCGCGCTCGGCAATGCGGCGGATGACCCGTACCTTTTCCAAACATTCGGGCATAAATGCCTGCCCGCCAAAGCCGGGAACAACTGTCATGACCAGCGCCATTTGGATTTTGGTCAGATAGGGCAAAATCTCTTCCACCGGCGTTGCGGGAGAAATGGCAAGACCGCAATTCAAGTCGCGCGCGCGAATTTCGCGGATGACGGTATCGGGATCTTTGCAACTTTCCAGGTGGAAGGTAATAATATCGGCGCCCGCTTTTGTAAATGCCTCAATGTAGCGAATGGGATCCTGGATCATCAAATGCACATCAAAAAACAGTTTGCTCTTTTTGCGAAGCGCGGCAATGATCGGTGCGCCGAAACTGATGTTGGGAACAAACATTCCGTCCATAACATCCAGGTGGAGATAGGTTGCACCCGCGTCGGTAACGCGTTTGACGCTTTCTTCCAGATTTGCAAAATTAGCCGAGAGCAAGGAAGGCGCAATGTGAATCATACGGTTATCCTCCAAAAATAAAATTCGGTGGGAACAGGATTGTCAGGTTTGTCATATTCTGTCGTGAAAGCGCGCATCTGCCTGCCGGCGCAGAGGGCAAAAAGAACGGATGTTCGGGAAATGATCGCCGGCATGGAAATGCTTTCAATAGCGGGGCAAAGCCAATCGGAGTTGCTCCGCACTTTTTATCATTTGCAAATCAAACAAACCGCATGGGCGGCAATGCCAAGTCCTTCTCCGGTAAAGCCAAGCCCTTCCTCGGTCGTGGCTTTTACGCTGACCCGGTCGGTTTGAATGCCCAGAGCGGCGGCAATGTTTTCGCGCATTTGCGCGATATAGGGGGCAAGTTTTGGCGCTTGCGCCAAAACGGTTGCGTCAATGTTGCCGATCCCCCACCCGTTTGCATGCAGCAGGGCGGCAACCTTTTGCGCCAAGGTAAGACTGTTTGCATCTTTGTATGCCGCGTCGGTATCGGGAAAAAGGTGCCCGATATCTCCCAGAGCGGCGGCGCCCAAAAGCGCATCCATGATCGCGTGCGTCAGAACGTCGGCATCACTGTGACCAAGCAGACCAAGCGAATAGGGGATTTCCACTCCGCCCAAAATCAGGCGGCGGTCATTGACCAAACGGTGAACATCATATCCGTGTCCGATCCGAATATCACTCATCGTCATCCTCCTTTTCGCGTGCGGTAAGAATTGCCTCGGCAAGCCGAATATCGGCCGGCAGGGTAATTTTGATGT
>CAMOHW010000193.1 GCA_946615525.1 uncultured Clostridia bacterium
TTTACTCTGGTTGAGCTGATCGTCGTTATCGCGATCCTCGGTATTCTTGCCGGCTATGCAGTTGCGGCTATCTTTACCGTAATTGGTATTGCAACAAAGAACGCTACTCTGCAAATCATTGATTTCTCCCTGTTCAAAAATATGCAATGGATCCCCGACTTTACCTTCCTCAAAGCATTTAAGGGCTTCAAAGATCTGACGCCCGCTTATGTCGGCACCGTTGCAGTTGCTTACATCCCGGTTGCATTCGTAGTCTTTGCGGAGCACCTGGCTGACCACAAGAACATCTCCTCCATCATTGAGAAGGATCTGTTGGAAGATCCCGGACTCTCCAACACCCTGCTTGGTGACGGCGTTGGTTCGATGGCCGGCGCCTTCTTCGGCGGCTGCCCGAACACCACCTATGGCGAATCCATTGGTTGTGTTGCAATTTCCGGCAACGCTGCGGTTTGCACCATTACCGTGACCGCATTCATGGCGATCATTGCTTCCTTCATTGCTCCCTTTGTAACCTTCCTGGCTACCATTCCGGCCTGCGTCATGGGCGGCGTGTGCATCTCGCTTTACGGCTTCATTGCGGTTTCCGGTTTGAAGATGCTGCAAAAGGTTGACCTCGGCGACAACCGCAACCTGTTCACCGTTTCGGTGATCCTGATTGCCGGTATCGGCGGTTTGGCACTTACCTTTGGTAAAGTCACCCTCACCGCAGTTGCCTGCGCGCTGATCCTGGGCATTTGCACCAATCTTGTCCTCAACATTGGCAACAAGAACAAAAGCAACGACTGATCAATAGCACAATAGAAAAGGACCCCGCAGAACATCTGCGGGGTCCTTTTTTACTTTCCAACTTTTATTTCTTTTCCCATTCTGACTTCAATATAGCGCAAACGCCAACCGTTACATATTTCCCTTTGATGAGCATCGATTCCCGTTCAAAGCCCTCAAAGATCATTCCCGCCTTTTCCATAACGCGCAAAGAGCGTTCGTTCCCTTGGATAAATCTTGCCTCAATGCGATGTAGATTCAGCATTTCAAAGCCAAAAGCGATAATTTTTTGCACTGCCTCTGCCGTAATTCCTTTGCCCCAATAATCGGGATGAATCGCATAACCAATTTCGGCTTTGTTATGCGAGCAGTGAAATTCGGTAAATCCGCAAGTGCCAATCATCTTGTTGCTGGCTTTTTCCACAATACCCCAATCATAATACATCCCGCCGGCATAGCGCCCTTGCAGGTATTCCAGATATGCCCGGGAATGCGCAAGGTCGGGGTGTGGGTTCCAAGTCAAATACCGCGTAACTTCTGGTCTGTGAGCATAGTCATACATATCCGCGGCGTCGCGCGGTGTCAGTTTGCGCAAGATCAAGCGTTCGGTTTGCAAAACGGGGATCTTGGAAAATATTCGGAAAATGGTTTCTTTTTTCATATTTTTTCTCCTGATTTTCGCTATCCTCTTCCATTTTGAAACTTCTTATGATAGAATAGTAGAAGAAGCGAAGATTAGAAAGGTAGATTGCAATGGATTTTTTAAGTAGTGAACTGCGCGCCGGCGAGCTTGCTCCCATTCTGTTGGGGGATTCCGGATTTGCAAGATCGATTTCCCGGCGATTTTTCTTGCAGCATCATGTCATCTCGCATATCTTTTGCAATCATGTTCCCTTTTTGCGGCGCATTTGTCTGACTGCAAAATACCACGCTGTAAACGGATTTGAAAATGATGATCTATTGCTGATTGCCTTGCAGGATTTTGCCGCTGGAGTGAAAAAGAGGGACATCATTTTGTATCTGATCCCCGGCACAGAGAACGCCCGACGGTTTATAGAGCGAAACCGGCAACTGTTGGAATCTGTTTTTGTGATTGCAGATGCGCAGTCATTAGCCATTTTGATTGGAAAAGAAGCCCTTGCTTAAAAAAATGCCGTTCCGTTGCGCAAAAACGGAACGGCATTTTTTAATATTTTTTCCAGGTCCTGCGGCTGAACAGAATGAGGATCGGGAAAATCTCCAACCGCCCGGCAAGCATATCAATAATCAAAATGATCTTGGAAAGAATGCTCAATCCGCCGTAGTTGCAAGCCGGTCCCACTGCTTCAAAACCCGGGCCAACATTGTTCAAACAAGCAAGAACGGCTGAAAGGCCGGTCATCAACGAAATATTCTCAATACAAAGAATCAGGAAGCTAAAAATAGCGATCAGAACATAGGCAACCAAAAACGCGTTGGTATTGGAAATGGTCTTTTCGTCCACCTGGCGCCCGTTGACATGGATCACCTTGACGCTATTGGGGTGCAAAAGTTGACCGATATTCCGTTTGAGTGCCTTCAAAACCAGCAGAACACGCGCAAACTTAAAACCGCCTCCCGTACTGCCGGCGCAGGCGCCGATAATCATCAAAAACAGCAAGATCGCCTTGGAAAAAGTAGGCCAGACATCAAAATCGGTCGTTGAAAATCCGGTCGTTGTGGTAATGGAGGAAACCTGAAACGCGGCATGACGAAGTGCCGTGCCAAACGAGGTATATCCAGCCGCACGCAAAAGGTTCCAGGTGATCAGCGCGGTCGCACCGGCTACCACGCACCAATACAAGCGAAACTCTTCATCTTTGAGCACATTTTTGACTTGACGCAACAGG
>CAMOHW010000194.1 GCA_946615525.1 uncultured Clostridia bacterium
ATTTCAAAAACGGCGTTCAGCGTTTGCTGCGTGACCTCTTTGGCAAGCGGATATAACTTTTTGGGCAATGTATCGCTCCGTGGCGCAAACAGGCGCGAATTGGCAATGCGTTCCAACGCGTCACGAATTTCGGGTTGGAAAAGCACAATGACGCAAAGGAAGAAGAATCCTGCTGCCAAGCGGATCAAATAGGTAAGCGCCGGCAGCTGGAACGCGGTGACCACAAGACTCAACAACACAACGATCACCAAACCCAAAAGGACGCGCCCTGCGCGTCTTGCCTTTGCAAAACGATACAGCAAATACAGCAAAACGGTCAGGATCAAAATATCCAGCAAATCGTATATTCCGAAATAGCGGAACGGATCTACGATATTTTGCATAAAAATTGTCTGAACTTTGCTCCAGAATTGATCAAGCAACGACATGGTTTTCCTCCGTCCAAAAATACAATCCGGTTTTTACCCGTCAAATATGAATACTCATAGATATTATATCATAAATAAACGCTTATTTTCAATAGATTTTTTGAAAAAAAGCAAAAATTTGTTGAAAAAAAGGACAGACCGGTTGAGGTCTGTCCCTGATGTTTCTTTTTTTACTGTTTTTCCGGCTTCCAAGCGCCCTTGTTCAAAAGCATTTGCTGCTTGAGTTTCCAAAGTTTTTCAGAAAGGTCCACATAGTAGTTATGCGGGTTATTGAACCGACGAACTTCATCCCACATTCCCTCAATTTCCTCTTTGCAGTGCGTGCGGATCTCCTGCAAAGTGGGCAGTTTGTAAACCTGTTTTCCGCCCTGGAAAATCGGGACCTGCAACTCGGTTGCCGTGTAGTTTTCCAAAATTTTGCGTTTCCAGGTGTGTTCGGGGTCAAACAATTCGATCGGCTTGGTATCGTCCACCATTTCATCATGCAAACAAATCAGATCCGCCTCGGCTTTTCCGGTATCTCTGCCGCGCAAACGGTAGATCTTTTTGAAATGCGGCGTGGTAATTTTGCCGACATTCTCGCTGATCTTGATTTTGGGAATGATATTGCCCTGCTCGTCTTCCACCGCGCAAAGTTTGTAAACGCCGCCGAAAACCGGGTCGCTTTTGGAGGCGATCAAGCGCTCGCCAACGCCAAAAGAGTCCACACAGGCGCCCTGGCGGATCAACTCGCGGATCAGATATTCGTCCAGCGAGTTGGAAATGATTATCTTGCACTCGGTCCAGCCGGCATCATCCAGCATTTTGCGAACTTTTTGCGTCAAATAGGTAATGTCACCGGAGTCAATGCGAATACCGCAGCGAGTGATGCCAAGCGGTTTGAGAACCTTGTTGAACGCTTTGATGGCATTGGGAATCCCCGACTCAATGACATTGTAGGTATCTACCAAAAGTGTTGCATTGTTTGGATAAATGCTGCAATAAGTTTCAAACGCCTCGTATTCCGAATCAAACATTTGCACCCAGGAATGCGCCATAGTGCCGGTTGCCGGAACGCCGTAAACCTCATCGCTGATGGTGCAGGCGGTGGAGCCGCATCCACCGATATACGCGGCACGCGCGCCCAAAATAGCGGCGTCAGCACCCTGCGCGCGGCGGGAACCGAACTCGCTGACCGCTCTACCCTTGGATGCCCGCGTAATTCTTGCCGCTTTGGTGGCAATCAGGGATTGGTGATTGAGGATCATCAGAATATAGGTTTCCACAAGTTGCGCCTGAATGGCGGTGGCGCGCACCGTTAAAAGCGGCTCGCCGGGAAAGACGATTGTCCCTTCTGGGATTGCCCAAATATCGCCGGTAAAGTGAAAATCGGCAAGATACTGCAAAAACTCCTCGGAAAAGCAGTTTTTGGAACGCAGATAGGCAATGTCGTCCGCATCAAAGTGCAAATTGTTGATATACTCTACGATTTGCTCCAAGCCGGCAACAACGGCAAAACCGCCGTTATCGGGATTCTGGCGGTAAAAAGCGTCAAAATAGACGATTTTATCCTTCATTCCCTTTTTGAAATAGCCGTTGCCCATGGTGAGCTCGTAAAAATCGCAAAGCATGGTCAAATTGCGGGAAATATCTTTCATTTCATCCTCCAAACAGGTTCGTTTTCCCTATTTTACCACTTTTGGAGTTGTTTTTCAAGTGGTGCGTGCAAAAAAGCCAAACTGTCTGAACTCCCCGGACTCCAATTGCCCGACAACCTCAAACAGTTTGGCTCAAGTAGTATTATCAATTTTTGCGGATTTGTCAACCAAGTACTACAATTCTTTCCGTATTTTTTTGAGCGCCGCTTTTTCCAGGCGGGAGACCTGCGCCTGCGAAATGCCGATTTCCCCTGCGATCTCCATTTGCGTTTTGTTTGCATAAAAGCGGAGTTGAATGATCTTTTTTTCGCGCTCCGAAAGTTTGTTGACCGCCTCTCGCAAGACCATATTTTCCAGCCATGCTTCGTCGCCGCCGGAGGTATCCGAAAGCTGATCCATCAAATAAAGCGCGTCGCCGCTGTCGTTGTAAACCGGTTCATAAAGTGAAATGGGTTCTACGATTGCTTCCATCGCGCGTAGAACGGCTTCCCGCTTTTCTCCAAGCCGCTCGGCGATCTCCTCCACGGTTGGCTCACGCTCTTTTACG
>CAMOHW010000195.1 GCA_946615525.1 uncultured Clostridia bacterium
TCAAAAGCATTCGCGCAAAACGCCTGTATGCCGGTGCGTATCGGCAGAATGCAGAGGCAATAAAAGCGGTCATGGTCACCGGCAAAAAGGGCGTAGAACAATTCCGGTCTTACGGGATTCCTGCCGAAATACTTTATCATTTTATGTACACCCACATTGAGGAAAATATTCCGCAAAAAACACTTCCGGTAGGCGAAAAAATCCGGTTTGTTTATGTTGGAAGATTTGCTTTCCGCGATAGGGGTATGGATAATTTGATCAAAACATTCTCCCGCCTTCCCAAAAGCAATTGGACTTTGGATCTGGTCGGCGGATATGGAAAAGATGCCGAAAAAGTCATCACATGGTCGCGTGAAACGCCAAATGTAAACTACATTGGCTCATGGAAAAGCAACGAAGTCATTGCCAATTTGCAGGCGTATGATGTTTGTATCAGCCCTACAAGATTGGATGGCTGGAGGATCCAGGTCAATCAGGCGATCATGGCTGGTATTGGTACCATTACCACCGAGGAAGCCGTGAGCGATGAACTGGTAAAAGCATCGCAAACCGGCTTGGTGGTGGACGCTTTCAAGCCCCGGGCACTTTACCGGGCAGTTTTGCAGGTTTTGGAACACCCGGAAGTGGTCAATACCTGGAAAGAGAACGCAAAAGCATATCAAAACCGCATTTCCAACGAAGAATTTGCAAAGTATTTTGGCAAAGTCATTGCCTTTTCCACCCAGCAAAACGGGGAGGGAAAACCGGAATGCCCCTGGCTGTAAAAACAAATACAAACAAAGCCGCTGTGCCAATTTTGGCAGGGCGGCTTTTTTTACCTGCTCAAAAAGAGCACTATTTTAATGAAAAATGAAAGAATTATGTTCTTTTTTCTTCCAATCTATTGACAATTAAAAAAAATTGGTCTATAATATAATTAATTATAAAGGGTGAAGTATGCCTATTTATAACATACGGGGATGAAATGCCCCCCCGATCCAAAAAGGAGGAAACATATGAAAAAGAGAATCCTTTGCTTTGTTTTAACGATGGCAATGGTGCTTTCCATGCTTGTAGTGCTTCCTGCCGCAACCGTCTCGGCGGATACCTACAACGCGTCGGATAACCCAGTGCTCATCACCACCGCGGCAGACCTCAAGGCCTTCCGCAACGCCGTTAACGGCGGCAACACGTTCGAGGGCAAGGTCGTCAAGCTTTGCGGCGACATTGACATCTCGGACGCCTCCTGGTCGCCGATTGCCAAGAACGGCTATGCCTTCTGCGGCAGTTTTGACGGTCAGGGACACACCATTACCGGTTTGTACCAGAGCTATGGTAGATTCACCGGTGACGGCGGTCTGTTTGGCTTTGTGCAGGTTCCTACCACCGGTGGTACCATTTACATTAAGAACCTGAAACTGACGAGAAAAGCCAGCGAGAAGATGGCCTCTTCCAACGGCGGTTACAGCGCCGGTACGCTGGTTTCCATCGTCGCTCCGCGCAGCGGCGTTGCCGGAACCGTCAACATCGAGAACGTTTATTCCTCGGTTGACTTCGACTCGTCCGGTTCGCTGATGACCGCGTTCGGCGGCATCGTGGGCACCATTTCGGGCACCACCAGCCAGCGTGATAACAACGCCAGCTATTCTTCCGGCACCAGCATCACCCTGAACATTGATTCCTGCCAGTATGCCGGCAATGCGGGCTCGCCTTCCGCGGGTTCCACCTGGTACGGCGGTATTTTGGGTTGCAACAACTTCGTGCGCTGCAACCAAACCGTCAGCATTACCAACTGCCTGGTCACCGGCGAGATTCACATTTGGGGTAACGGCGCTCTCGGCAACTATGACGACAACGGCGGTATCATGGGTTATGTCAAAGGCAACGGTGGCGCTTCCGGCTGCAAAACCACCATCAGCCTGCTCAACAACATCTTCGCCGGCAAGATCCTTTGGCGCCGCGACTCCAACCAGACCGGCGGCACTGCCGACCAGGGCTTTATCCTTGGCGAAATCACCTCCGGCTTCCTGAATTCGGCAACGCTGACCAACAACTACTACGTTGTCACCACTCCCGAGGGCGGCTTGAACGTCACGGCGGGCTTGGGCGCAGGTTCAAGCTATGCAACCATTTCCAATCTGACCTCCAAAACTTTGGATCAGATCAAGGCGCTGACCGCTTCCGACTTTACCGACGGCAGCAAGTGGCATATTGAATCCGGCAAGATTCCGCAGCCGGCTTCCATTTACAGCACCTTCTTTGGCACGCCGAGCATTTTTGACGATATGAGCCAGAGCGAGTTCACCATTACCACCACCGAGGAAATGGCTGAGTTTGTCTCTCTGGTCAACGGCGGTACCACCTTTGCGGGCAAGACCATCAAACTGGGCGCCGACGTTGCCCTGAACACCACGGTTGGCAATACCAACTCTGCAAAATTCTTCAGCGGCAACTTTGACGGCCAGGGACACACCGTTACCATTACGCAGTCCCTTTCCAGCCCGGATGGATTGGGCGGTTTGTTCTCCATGGTTCGTGTTCCGGCAAATAGTACGGTCACCATCAAGAATGTGCATATCCCCGGTACCATTGGCGTTTCCGGCGGTGCAGGCTTTGTGGGCGGTTTGAT
>CAMOHW010000196.1 GCA_946615525.1 uncultured Clostridia bacterium
GGATCTTGTTGATGTTGATGCCGTCATAGCGGATCTTACCGTCGGCAATGTCGTAAAAACGGTTGATGAGGTTGGTAATGGTGGTCTTACCGGCACCGGTCGCGCCGACAAACGCCACCTTTTGCCCGGGTTCGGCAAAAACGCTGACATCATGCAGAACCGTTTTGCCTTCTACATAGGAAAAATCTACATCGGTCAGGCGAACGTCGCCGCGCAACTGGGTATAGGTCACACTGCCGTCCTCGTGCGGGTGGCGCCATGCCCATTTTCCGGTATGCCGCTCGGTGGGGGTCACCGTTCCGTCCTCGGCGATTTCGGCATTGACCAGCGTAACATAGCCGTTATCGGGTTCGGACTGTTCGTCCACAAGCGAAAAAATGCGTCCCGCACCTGCCAAAGCCATAACGACCGAGTTGATCTGCTGGGTGACCTGGTTGATATTTCCGGTAAACTGTTTGGTCATGGAGAGGAAGGCAATGACAATGCTGATGCCTTCGACCGATTTCATAGTCCCACCGACACGCCCGAACAAAAGCCCGATGCTTGGGTTGAAAGCGCCGTTGACAATCAAAAGGCACCCGGCAATGACATTGATCACATACAAGAGGTTGCCGATATTCATGATGATAGGGGCGAGCATATTGGCATAGGCATGGGCGCGGTAGGCGTTTTTGAACAGTTCGCCGTTCAATTTGTCAAACTCCTCTACCGCTTTGGTTTCGTGGTTAAAAACCTTGACGACCTTTTGCCCGTTCATGGTTTCCTGGATATATCCTTCCTCGGCTGCAAAGGATCTTTGCTGGCGAATGAAGAACTTTGCCGAGCCGCCGCCGAGTTTGCCGGATACCAGGAACATCAGAATAACGCCGGCAACAATGATCAGCGTCAGCCAGACGCTATACCACAACATGATGAAGAAAACGCTGACAACGATGGTCACGCAACGGATCAAGGTCGGGAAAGATTGCCCGATCAGCTGGCGAAGCGTGTCGATATCGTTGGTGTAATAACTCATGATATCGCCGTGCTGATGCGTGTCAAAATAGCGAATGGGAAGATTTTGCATCCCATTGAACATGGACTTGCGCATTTTGGAAAGGAACCCTTGCGTAATAAACGCGGCAAGTTGGGTTTCCAGCGTTACGGCAATGAGTGAGAGAACATAAAAGCCGATCAAAAGAAAGACCTTCGGAAGAATGATCTTGCTTGCCTCTGACCACGGGATATTCTGTGCAAATGCCGTTCCGATCGCCTTGGTGACCTGTTGCAAAAAGATGGCGGGAAGCGTTGCCGTAATGGCAGAGAACAGAATGCAGACAATGGAAATAGGCACCATGCGCGGGTAGAACTTGAAGAGCATTTTGACCACTCTGCCAAGCACTTTGAAGTTCATTTTCGGTTTGCCGCGCATGGGCATTGCGCCGGGCGCGCCTTTTGCTCCTCTGGGAGGCATAGACATTTTGCGGTTCATGCTTCTTCGCCTCCGTTTCCGTGGGTTTGTTGTTCGTAGATCTCGCGATAGATCGCGCTGGATCGCATCAATTCCTCATGCGTTCCTACCGATGCAATTTTGCCGTTCTCCATCACCAGGATCATATCGGCGTCCTGCACCGAAGCGACGCGCTGGGCAATGATAATTTTAGTGGTGGACGGAATGTAGGCGCGGAACCCGGCGCGGATCTGCGCGTCGGTTTTGGTGTCCACCGCGCTGGTGGAGTCATCCAAAATCAGGATCTTCGGTTTTTTGAGTAATGCACGGGCAATGCAAAGGCGCTGTTTCTGACCGCCCGAAACATTGGTTCCGCCCTGCTCAATGTAGGTATCATATCCTTCTGGGAAGGATTGAATGAATGCGTCGGCTTGGGCAAGTTTGCAAGCTTCTATCAGTTCCTCGTCGGTGGCGTTTTCGTTGCCCCAGCGCAGATTTTCCTTGATGGTGCCGGAGAACAAAAGGTTCTTTTGCAACACCATGGCAACCGCATCGCGCAAGGAGACGATATCGTAATCCCGCACGTCCTTGCCCCCAACGCGGACGGTCCCCTCGCTGGCGTCATACAACCGCGGGATCAGTTGCACCAGCGTGGATTTGCTGGCACCTGTGCCGCCAAGGATCCCCACCGTTGCGCCGGACGGGATTTTGAGGTTGATGCCCGAAAGCGCAAATACCTGCGCGTCGGAGGCATATTTGAAGGAAACATTTTCGAATTCGATCGATCCGTCGGCAACTTCCCGCGCCGGATCTTCCGGATCTTTCATGTCCGGCTCTTCTTCCAACACCTCGCAAATGCGCTTGGCACTTTCCACCGAGATGGTGACCATAACAAAGATCATAGAGAACATCATCAGCGAGATGACCACCTGCATTCCGTAGGTAAGCATCATGGAGAGCTGCCCGACATTGACTCCGGTTTGCGGCTTTGCAATGGCAAGCCAGGAGCCGACGATCAGGGTAAAGATCATGTTGAAATACATACAAAAGTTCATCAAGGGCGTATTCCAGGCAACAATGCGCTCGGCTTTGGTAAAGTCCTCGCAAATCGCGTCTGACGCACCTGCAAACTTTTTCTTTTCATACTCCTCGCGGGAAAATCCCTTGACCAC
>CAMOHW010000197.1 GCA_946615525.1 uncultured Clostridia bacterium
TTATCGGTGATATAGAAAGTATCCTGCGCGTCGCGCGCCGGATGATTTTCGGGAATGTTGAGCGCCTGAAAGTTGTAATAATCCAGTTCCACTTCGGGGCCTTCAACAACCTCAAAGCCCATGCCGATAAAGATGTTCTCCAATTCGCGCTGCACGCTCGTCAAAGGATGGATATGTCCGGCGGGGAGTGCGGTCCCCGGCATGGTCACATCGATCTTTTCGGCTTTGAGTTTGCGCTCCAATGCCTTTGCCTGTGTTTCTTGAACTTTTTTGGCAATCGCCGATTCGATTTTTTCCCGAATCTCGTTTGCCAGTTGTCCGATTTTCGGGCGTTCCTCGGGGGAGAGCGCACCCATCCCGCGCAAAACGGCGGTCAATTCGCCTTTTTTGCCCAGATATTGGATTTTGATTTGTTCCAGCGAAGCGTCGGTCGCGTCTTCGATAGCTTGCAGCGCCTCTTCGCTGATCTGTTTCAGCTTTTCCTTCATTTGTATATCCTTTCTTGAATGATTTTTGAAAATAAAAAAGTCCCATCCCATACAAACTGGGACGAGACGCATACGCGATCCCGCGGTACCACCCGCATTTCGGCACAAAGCCAACACTTTGGCGGCGGATAACGGCGCCTTGCCGGGAAGGACTACGGAAAAACTGTTCCGCTCATCCAACCTGCTCCGAAGGGAAATGCGTTCCGCAGGGGCTATTGCGCTTTCAGCCGGGGCGCAACTCTCTGAAAAACCCGTTTTTTGCGGATTGCTGCCTTCATCTTTGCATTTCTGCTTTTATCATAGCATATTTATTTCTGATTTACAAGTGCTTTTTCACTTTTTTGTGTATCCGGCGCCTTTGAAAGGCGCCGGATACCATCAATCGGATCATTTCTTCGGTTTTTCTTTTAATCCGAGATTATCCCAGTTGACCGATTTGGGGAAATCATAGAATACATAGATGTAATCTTTGTAATTCTTCAGTTTCGCTTTTGTAAAGATCGCCGGGATGTAGTAGTTCTTGCTTACTTTGGAGAGCTTTTTGCTTGTCAGCACAGCGTGCTGATTGAAAATGATCGGGATCACCGGCATATCTTCCATCAGCATTTTTTCTGCTTCATGCAGAAGCGTTGCTTTTTGAGCTTCCCACTTTTTGGATTTGCTCGTTGGCTCGATCCCGTATTTTTCATAGACCTTTTTCACACGCTCATAGGCGCTCTTATAATCTTCATAGGTTTCAAATCCGAATCCGAGATACGGATTGTTGTCCGGATTGTCAAAGATCTTTGCGTCGGGGTCCGGATTCAACTGTGAGAAGTAGGGGATCATGTAAATTGCGGCGATCAAATCGTTGTATTCCGCGCTGTTGTAGCCGGTGATGTGTGAGATGGTGGAATAATCGCCGTTGCTGTTGCGAACCGAGCCGCCGGCAAAACCGGTAGCAAAGGAGGAGAGAATTGCATAGGCAGAAGGAGCGTAGGCGTTATAGTCAAACACGATCGCCTCAAAATCGCCTCTTTGCAGCGCCTCGGTGAACAGGTTATCGCAAATGTTGGTCTTGGTAACGATCGAGCCACCCTGGTTCAATTCGTCATTGTTTTCAATGGCATACATCTTTTGAACGGTTACACGGAAGCCAAGGTCGTTCCATGCTTCGGCAATCATCTCAGCCATACGGACATGAACTTCGTCATAGCTGGCAACTTTGATGGTGAAGGAATATTTGGAGGCGCGGAACCCGGAGATTTCTACTTTTTCGAGCTCTGCTTTTGCCTGTTCCGCATTTGCGCTTGTTGCAAGCAAACTGCCTCCGGTTTTGCGGAAGGAACCGGAAGTTCCTTTTTCAAAAACGCCGTTGCCGACAAGACCGGTTGCGGCCTCGGCATAAACGATCTCGTTTGCGATCGCGTCACGATCAATGGCAAGGGAAAGCGCCTGACGGACATGAACATCGCTGAAAATTGCCGCTCCGTTGATCGTTGCCGTTTCATTCAGGTAGCAAACAAAGGTGGAAAGTGCGTTGCTGACCGAAACATATTTTTTAACATAATCGTCATTGCGCAGAGAGAGCGGGATAGAGCCGATGTAGAACAACTGATTGTCCTTATATTCTTGAAGCAGTTGCTCGTCACTCTTTGAGCAATCCACCAGAATACGAAACGGAGTTACATATTTGTCAAGAGCGTCTTTCTCTTTATTGCGAGCGTCTTTCTCTCTGTTGCGGTAGTAGTAGGCATTGCGTTCCAAAACAAAACTGCGGATGCGTTTGCTGTTGGATTTTGTCGTTTTCGGGTTTCCGCTTTCATCCAGCTTTTGATTGCCTTTGGAATCAAAAACATAATCATCCGTAACTTTGGTTGCAGAACCGTATTCATCGGCGTCATCTTCATACTCAATGGCAACCAGTTTGAAGGGACCGTTGGTCAAAATGTCGGAGTTGGATTTTGCCCAGTCCGGATTGTTCAGGATCGCATACTCATAAAGGGGAGCGGTTGCAACATTGGTCAAGTTGAGCAAGAACGCATTTTCATCGATCGGACCTTCAAAGGTGAGTTTGATTTTTTGCTGTTCGATCGCTTCAATGTAGAGGTCGGTCGTCAATCCCTGGTTGTA
>CAMOHW010000198.1 GCA_946615525.1 uncultured Clostridia bacterium
CCGCCGCCAACACCGGTCCCCAATGTAATCATAATGGCATTGCGGAACCCCTTTGCCGCGCCGGCAACCACCTCACCCCAGGCGGCGGCGTTTGCGTCATTTTCCAAATAGATTTTGGAAACCGGGATTTGTTTGCGCAAAAGCGGAATCATGGGAAAGTGATGCATACCGATATTGTTGGAGTAAACGACCTCGCCGCTTTCCTGATCCACAATGCCGGGCGAAGCGATCCCGATTGATTCCACATCGGCAAGCGCAATGCCCGCCTCGGTGCAAACCGCCTTGCAAAGGGTGGCAATATCGGCAACAATCTCCTCGTTGGGTCTGCCGACCAGGGTTGGTGTACTTTTCTTTGAAAGGATTGCAAATGTTTCGTCAACCAATCCAACGGCAATGTTGGTGCCGCCAAGGTCAATACCAATTCGATACATTCCGGTTCTCCTGTTTCTCCGCTCGGGGAATACCCGGAGCGGGTAGTTTTTTCGTTCTTTATTATACCTTTTTTTCGTTCTTTCGTCAAGAGTTTTTTTTGAAAATTGCTTGCAAAGACAGACTTTTTACGCTATAATAAAAGATACAGAAAAATCGGAAAGGGAAACGATATGGATAAGAACTTTACCATCCCGGTCAATGAAGCGTTTGAGGCATCTGCCGCCAACCCTGCCTGCGGTTGCCCGTTTTGCGCGCTTTACCGGATGTTGGAAGAAAACGAACTCGATCTGATTTTAGGGGCTTCCATGATGGAGCCGGACATTCGTATTCGCACCAATCGCCAGGGCTTTTGCCGCCTGCACTATGATTTGATGTTCACCCGCAAAAACCGGCTTGGCATGGCTCTAACGTTGGAAAGCCACCTCGCCGAACTGGAACATGACCTGCGCGACGGCGGCATTGGCGGCGGGAAGGGGAACAAGCCCATCAAACGCATTGGCGAGTTGGAGTCGGACTGCTATATTTGCAACCGCATCAACCACAATTTTGAGGAAATGGTGGATACCGCCGTTTACATTTGGGAGGTTGATCCGGAGTTTACACCCAAACTCAAAGCTCAGCCCTATTTTTGCCTGCCGCACTACCGCAAGTTTTTGCAATACGCGCAAAAGCGGCTGGGCAAAAAGCAGTTGCCGGTTTTTGTTGATCAGTGCGAAACGGTGGTCAACCATTATCTTGCCGAACTGCAAAAGGATGTGAGTTGGTTTTGCAAAAAGTTTGACTACCGTTATGACGAAGAACCCTGGTATAACTCTAAGGATGCGGTGGAGCGCGCCTTTAAGTTTTTGCGGTCGGATATTCACAACAAATAAGGAGAAGCCCGCATGATCGACCTTTTGGAATTGCACAAATATTTCATTTTGAAGCACCTGCACGAGGGCGATATTGCCGTTGACTTTACCATGGGCAACGGACACGATACCGAATTCCTCTCCAAAACGGTGGGCGAGCGCGGTCATGTTTACGCCTTTGATATTCAGGCGCAGGCGGTCGAATCGACCGCGCGGCACCTGAAAGAGGCGGGATGCCCCGAAAACTATACGCTCATTCACGCTTCTCACCAATATGTCAAAGATTATGTCAAAACGCCCTTCAAGGCCGGAATGTTCAACCTGGGCTGGCTCCCCGGCGGCGACAAATCCATCACCACCATGCGCGCAAGCACCATGCCGGCACTGGAAGCGGCGATCGACCTGATGGATCGCGATGCCATCCTCAACGTTGCCGTTTATCCGGGACACGAGGAAGGGGACGCCGAAGGCAAGATGATTTGCGACTATCTTGCCAGAATCAGCCGCCACAAGGTTTGTGCTACCAAGGTCAAAATCCTCAACTCGCCCACCTCGCCCTATTTCATCGTCATTGAAACAAAACCATAAAAAGAGGTCGTCTATGAAAACACTCGGTTATTACAACGGCAGAATTCGCGATTTGGAACACAGCACCATTCCCATGTTGGATCGCGCAACCTATTACGGTGACGGCGTTTTTAACGTTTCCTATTGCCGCAACCGGCATATTTATGAGCTTGACGCGCACCTGGACGGATTGTATTCCAGTGCACAGGGCGTCAAAATAGAGCCGCCCATTTCCCGTGAGGCGCTGAAAGACCTGCTCTATCGCTTGGTGAAAAAGCTGGACGATAATGAACTCCGCATTTATGTTCAGTTTACCCGAGGAACGGGCATCCGGCAGTATTCGTTTGTCAGCACAGCCGAAAAAACCAATTTGATGATTATGATTACGCCCGGAGGCATACAGGATATTCACAAAACGATCCGCTGCATTACCGGAGAGGACCGTCGCCATTTGATCTGCAATTTCAAAACGCTCAATTATATTGCAAATGTATTGGAGCAACAGGATGTGGATGCCGCCGGAGCGGATGATTTTCTCGGGCATCGCGGCGATATGGTTACAGAGTTTATCCATTCCAATCTTGCAATTTTGAAAAACGGGAAAGTGATCACTCCGCCCGCAAACCAATATATTTATGCCGGCGTCGGACGCAAACTGATGCTGGAAGAATGTAAAAAGCACAGCATCCCCTATGAGGAGCGCCCCATTTTGCTGGACGAATTATTCACCGCCGACGAAGTCTTCC
>CAMOHW010000199.1 GCA_946615525.1 uncultured Clostridia bacterium
AATTACGCCATGGTAGCTTTCATCCGGCGTGCAAAGGCCGGGGAATTTATCGGGGTATTTTGTCCAGTCGAATTTCCCGCTGTCCACAATGCAACCGCCAACGCCCGAGCCGTGACCGTCCATATACTTGGTGGTGGAGTGGGTCACAATGTCGGCACCCCATTCGAACGGGCGGCAGTTGACCGGCGTTGCAAAGGTATTGTCAACAATCAGCGGAACGCCGTGCTTGTGGGCGGCGTTTGCAAAGCGCTCAATATCAAGCACGCGCAAAGCCGGGTTTGCAATGGTTTCGCCGAACACCGCTTTGGTGTTGGGGCGGAAGGCGGCCTCCAGCTCCTCGTCGGTGCAGTCGGGCGAAAGAAAGGTAAAATCAATGCCCATCTTCTTCATGGTGACCGAGAAGAGGTTGAAGGTTCCGCCGTAGATCGCCGAAAGCGAAACCACATGGTCGCCGCAGTTGGCAATGTTGAAAACGGCGTAAAAGTTTGCCGCCTGACCGGAGGAGGTCAGCATAGCGGCGGTTCCGCCTTCCAGCTCGCAAATTTTTGCGGCAACATAGTCGTTGGTGGGGTTTTGCAGGCGGGTGTAGAAATAGCCGCTGGCTTCCAGGTCGAAGAGTTTGCCCATATCGGCGCTCGAATTATATTTGAAGGTAGTGCTTTGAATGATGGGTACCTGGCGGGGCTCGCCGTTTCCGGGGTGATAGCCGCCTTGCACACAGGTGGTCTCAATGCGTTGTTTTTTCTTTTCCATTGATTTTCCTCCTTATTTGTCAATAATCTTTTTCTGCAAGTGGAGCGGAAAGAGGTTGGGGATCTCGTCTTTCAATGCGGGGTAAAGCGAAGCTTCCACCGTAGTAAACCGCAACGGAAGTCCCGAAAGAGCGGCGACCTCGTTTCCGTAGGCAACCGAGGAGCGCACGACCTCTGCGGTGGTCTCGGCACCCAGGTTGGAGTTGTTGACCACGCCGGTAAAGGGAATGCCACAGGCCGCCTCAATTTCTTCTTTGATCTCCAGCGTTGACTGCGCGTCGCGGGAGAGCGGACGAAAGCGGTTGATGACCAAAAGCATTTCATAGTTGTTTTCTTCCAGTAGCGCCGGAGCCAAACGTCCGAGTGCCAAGGCGCCGCGGTCGTCGCCGCCAACGTCCACGATCACGTGAAGCGAGCGGTCGTCGGTAATGGCGTAAAGATCCTGCGGCATGGCAGGCAGGTCCAAATTGGTGTTCGCAAACGCCGAGGAGATCAGGCGAATGCCCGCATGGGCAAAATCCTCGCCGCTATCCTTGGTGCGAAAGTAGGGGTTGACGATGTCCAGATCGGCAACGGCGACCCGCTTTTCCTCTTGGCGCAATTTGAGCGCAAGGTTGACCGCAATGTTTGTTTTTCCGCTCCCGTAGTGCCCGCAAAGCAGGGTCACGCGGCGAAAACTCATAACAGGTTCCTCCGGATCTTGCCGCTAACGGTTTTTGGCAGTTCATCGCGGAAGACTACGATACGCGGATACTTGTAGGGCGCGGTATGCGTTTTGACATAGTTTTGGATCTCTTTCTTCAATTCCTCTGTCGGCTCGGTGCCCTTGGTCAGAACGATGGACGCTTTGACCACCTGACCGCGGACTTCGTCCGGCGCGGCGGAAACGCCGCATTCCAGAACGTAGGGAAGCTCCATGATGACGCTTTCGATCTCAAACGGACCAATGCGGTAGCCCGAGGATTTGATGACATCATCCACACGGCCGACATACCAGTAGTAGCCGTCCTCATCGCGCCAGGCGGTGTCGCCGGTGTGGTAGTAACCGTTGTGCCAGGTTTCGGCAGTCTTTTCGGGATCGTTGTAGTATCCAACCGAAAGTCCGCAGGGCATTCCGCCTTTAATATTGATGACGATCTCTCCGGTTTCGCTTTCCTTCACCGGTTTTCCGTCGGCATCCACCAGTTCCACTTTATAGGTTGGTGCGGGCTTGCCCATGGAGCCGACTTTATGCGGCATACCGACCATATTGCCAATGATCATGGTGCTTTCGGATTGTCCGAAGCCCTCGTGGATTTGGAGGCCGGTCAAACGCTCGAATTGGCGGTAAACCTCGGGGTTGAGCGCCTCACCTGCGGTGGTCATGTGTTCCACCGAGGAAAAATCGTATTTGGAAATATCCTCTTTGATCATCATGCGCAGCATGGTGGGCGGTGCGCAGAAGGTGGTGATGTGGTATTTGGCAAACATGGGCAGAATGTCGGCGGCGTCAAAACGGTCAAAGTCATAAACAAAGGTTGCCGCCTCGCAGAGCCACTGACCGTAGAACTTGCCCCACATGGATTTTGCCCAGCCGGTATCCGAAATGGTAAAGTGCAGTCCGTCGGGGTTTACGGCGTGCCAGTATTTTGCGGTATGGAAGTGCCCGAGGGCGTATTTATAATTGTGCAGGGTCATTTTCGGGTAGCCCGAAGTTCCGGAGGTGAAAAAGGCGACCATGGGGTCATCCCCGCCGGGAGTATCCTCGGTGCGATAGAAATGGGCACTGTAAAGTTGATATTCTTCGTCAAAGTCGTGCCAGCCCTCGCGCTCACCACCCACCAGGAACTTGGTTTT
>CAMOHW010000200.1 GCA_946615525.1 uncultured Clostridia bacterium
TTTATATTAACACATATAGCGCAATGTGTCAACACATTTTTTACAACGGCAACCCATCAACGAGGTCTCTCGCATTTGTAACTTTCTTTGATAATCCATAGTTACATCGCAAAGCCTTGTGTCACAACGGTTTGCGGAATTTTGTAACCAACGTAACCTGTTTTCCTATAAATATATATCATATTTATAAAATAGTTTTGCATTTTTAGAAAGTTGAAAATGTGGTTACATGGTTACACCACTTTTCAATTTGCGTTATTTATTATATTATTCCCATAAAAATGTGTGTTTTGTGTGGTTTTAATATATATAAGTTGCAAAAAGCGGTGTAACCAAAAGTGTAACCAAGTGTAACTTTCTCAAGCGGTAGTTACAACGGAAGATCATCTTCCAATTCTTCCATCATTTCCGGCGCTGTGTGTTCCTCTCTCGCCCACCATTTTTGAACGCCGAAATTTGTAAAGCGTTTTACCTTGTCTTGCTTTACCCAGTTTGGCATGGATTGCATTATCATTCCAATCTCTTGACTTTCCTTTTTGGTCGGTTTTGTATATTCGCCGCCGCCCAAAGCGTTTTGCCACAAGTCCAGAACGCAGGTCTCCCGTTTGTTTTCAAGATAGGATTGAATTAGGCCAACGCGGTAATCGTCCTCGGTGGCTTCATCCTGCATCTGCCGGATTTCTGCCACCAGTTTGCGATCCGCATACGGAGGAATTTCGCCGAGGTCATATAACGCCTTTGCTTCTGCCCAGCATTGCTGAATATATGCCTTGATTTCTTCCTCATGGTCGAACAGATCATAACCCGTCTGCTGTACCTTGACAGGATAAAAACGGCGGTTCCCTGTCTTGTCCGTCAGAAACTGCTCTTTGTTGGTCGTCCCGATGAACACGCACTGGCGCGGGTGGTCTGTTACTCGCTTGTCAAACGGCATACGGTATCGGTCATTTAGGCGAGTAAGATAGCTTTTGATGGCTTCTTGTTCCTTTGCACGGGTCATAGCAAGCAGTTCAGAAACCTCGCAAATCCACGCACCCTCCACGGCTTCAATGCCGCGCTGACCGTCAAATTCGTTGACTTCGGTAAAATATTCGTCTTTCAAGGCCAACCAGCGGACAAGCGTGGACTTTCCCTCGCCCTGCTTCGTTCCAATCAGCACGGGCATATCGTCAAACTTGCAGCCGGGATTATACAGGCGGTGAATGCCACCAGCAAAAATCAAACGGCTGACCTCTCGCGTGTATGGCGTGTCCTCGCATTTTGTCCAACGGGTCAAAAACTCGGTAATACGCGGAGTTCCGTCCCAAACAAAGCTATTTACAAGGTCGCGGATCGGATGATACTGGTTTTTTGCAAAGACAATACGCAAAGCATCGTCACACTTTTGGACGGAGTGAAACTTGTATTCCTGTTCAATGTATCGGCGTGTTTCCGCATCGTCTGCATCGAGCCAACGCTCTGTAATGCCGTTCCGCACTTGCTCCGGCGAATATGTCAGCAAGTTAAACTTCAATCCTGCAAACTTTGGGTCATTCTCAAGCACTCGCAGGAAGTTTTCAACGGTTGACATGGGTTTGCCCGTTCCGTCAAAATCAAGCGGAACTTTTGCTCTCTGTTTTGCAAACTCGCGCCTGTATTCGTCTGCCAGCTTCTTCTCGGCCTTGTTGTATGCTTTTATCATGTTGTGAAATTGCTTTTCAAAGCCGATTTGTTTTGCCCTGCCCTCCATCAAGGCAATTTTCCTCGCTCTTTCTTCCGGCTCTCTAATATCCATCAAATCCATGATATTTGAGTAGCTAAAAAGAGCATCGTAATCAAATGTAACAATTGCACTATCTTCGATGCTCATATTCCCATAACCTCCGCTCTGCATTTATAAGCCGTTCCTCCGCCATCGGCATTTTTGTCACGGCTTCAATGTATTTATCGTCAATTTCGGCTGACGGATCGCAAGGCATATTGTCAATGCGCTGCTTGTCCAACCGCGTATAATCATCAAGCGCAAAATAATATTCGTTCTGGACTTCTTCTCTCTCGCGCTGTCGTGCTTCTGCGGCGGCTTTCCGCTCCGCCATCATCTTCTCGGCTTCGCGTTGTTCTCGCAGTGTTGGGATGTGTCCAATTGGCAAGCCAAGAGAAAAGTCTTTGTTCAGTTTATCACAGGCGGTCAAAAAATCAATCTGAAAATATTTCATTACAAAGTCGATCACGCTATTGAATTGCAAGCCGCAACCGTAACAATGTGCGCCGTCATCGTAAATCTTCATGGATGCCGTTTTTTCGTGATGAAACGGGCATTTTGTGAAGTTGTGAATGTCCACATCTATGCCATAGCAACGGCACACTTCCGGCATTGATACACGCCGCCGGATTTCTTCTCCGTAATTTATCCGCACAGTAAAATCTCCTATAAAAAAACCCACCGCAACACAAAGGTGGTAGCTTTATGCTGCGATGGGTATACTTGGCCGTGTATTGAATTGTCTGCTGTGTCATTGCCTACCACTCAATAACACGGCTTTCTACATAGATTATTCTACCACAA
>CAMOHW010000201.1 GCA_946615525.1 uncultured Clostridia bacterium
CGCCGACGAAGTCTTCCGCATTTCAGGCAGTTCGCTTTGCATGAAGGTCGCCGAAATTGACTGCAAGCCGGTGGGCGGTAAGGGAGAAGAGATTTTACACACCCTGCAAAACGCACTCCTGGAACGTTTTTTGAAAGCAACCGACTGAATCAAAAAATCCACCTGATTTTCAGGTGGATTTTTTGATTTATTTTTGTGCGGTTTCTTTTGTGCGGTCAATGGTAAAAATACGCATCGAACCGGCGCGCACACGCGCAATATAATCGGCAACGCTTTCCAGCGGCGTTTCACATTCCATTCCGGCAAGTTGGGGGCATTCGCCCGCGCGGTGGTTGTCCGAACCGGCGGTTTGGCAAACGAACCCGTATTTGTCGGCATAGAGCTTTGCCATCTCGTTTTCAAATGCCGGACGACTGGAATTGATGACCTCTACCCCATCCACACAGCGCGGAAAGAGCCGGATGTGGTCAATATAGGTACTGTCACGGAACGGGTGTGCCTGAATGACCAGGGCTCCCTGTTCGCGCAAAAAGTCCAATTCAGCGCTCTTTCGCATCTCCATAATTTCCGGATGGGCAAGATACCATTCCTTATCCAGCCCGTAAATCAGAAAATCGGTGCCCCCGTAGGTGATTTCCACCCCGAAAAAGAGCTTGATGCCAAGTTTTTTTGCAATCGGCAGTCCGTCCTCATAGTCCTTGCAGTAAAGGTTGATTTTTTCGGTGTAGGGCAGATCGGCGTCGCGTAAATAGAAGTTTCCGTCCAAAAAATGATTGGTCAGAAAAACACCGTCATAGCCGAGTGAGGCATAAAATGACAAACTTTCCCCAATCGTTTTCTTTGCGCATTTGCTGACCGGCGAGGTATGCAAGTGGGTTTCGTAGCGATACATATAGTTACCCTACGTAATCGCAGGCGGCAAGTGCGGCGACAGCGCCATCAGACGCTGCGGTGGTTACCTGGCGGATTTTTTTGGAGCGGCAGTCACCGGCAACAAAGATACCCGGGGTGTTTGTCAGGCAGGATTCATCCGCGTCGGCATAGCCGTAGGAGTTGAGTTTGATCAGGTTTGCAAACGGCTCGTTTTGCGGGATCAGTCCGATGGCAACGAACATTCCGTCCACCGTCAAATCTGTCAGAGTTCCGTCTGCCACACGTTTGACGCGAATGCCGGTCAGCGCCTTCTCGCCCAAAATCGCATCGACCACCGTTCCCAGAATGATCTCTACGTTCGGGCGAGCGGCAAGAATATCACGCAGTTTTTGCTCGCCGGTCAAGGTGTCCAGGTTTTGGACGATGGTGACCTTTTTGCACTGCTCGGAGAGCAAAATTGCCTCCTGTAAAGCCGAGTTTCCGCCGCCGATCACGGCAACGGTCTTGCCCTGGTAGAAGGCACCGTCGCAGACCGCGCAGAAGGAGATGCCGTCACCGATGAAGTCTTTTTCGCGATCCAATCCCAAAAGACGGTGGCGCGCACCGGTGGCAATGATGACGGCTTTGCCCTGGAATTCGCCGCTATCGGTCACAACGGTTTTGACTGCGCCATCGCGGACCTCGGTTACCTCGCAAATTTCCACCTCGGCGCCCTGTTCCAGGACCTGTTCCACCAGGTGGTCGGCAAATTCGTTGCCGGAAAGAGAGAGGAAACCGGGAATGTTCTCCACCTTGGGGGAGAATGTGATCTGTCCGCCGAAGGCACCTTTTTCCAAAATCAGCACCGATTTGTTGGCGCGGCGCGCATAGAGCGCGGCAGTCAGTCCCGCAGGGCCTCCGCCAATAATAATGATATCATAAACAGCCATTTTAATCTCCTTTTTTCAAAGAAAACGGGGCTTTCCGCGAACCCGCGGAAAGCCCGCTTTTTCAAAGCTTAAAATTAAAGCGACAGGTTTCTTTTGATTTCGGAAACACCGGCAAACTTTGCGGCTTCTCCGTTTTTCACAACCACCATGGTGGGCGCCTGTTTGATGCCCAGTTCGGTAGCCAGTGCGGCGTTCTCATTTGCCAACAGGTTGGTGTAGGGAATGCCGGCCTTATCCAGAATGGATTTGACGATCTTGCAGTTGGGGCAGGTCGCCGTGGTGAACAGGTAGTTGCCGTCGGCAAGTCCCTTTTCTTCAACCACTGCGGGCGCCTCTTCCTTGCAGGTGGTGCAACCTTCGTGTTTCAGAGTGGAGTGCGCGATGTCGTAGGTGCGGCGATCCTTGTATTCCTGCGTCTTGCCGTCGTTCCAGTTCTGCACCGGGCGGTAGTAGCCGGTAATGCGGCTGTAAACCTCGGTGGGTTGACCGCAGTGCGGGCAGGTGAACTGCTCGCCGGCAAGGTAACCGTGGTTTTTGCAAACCGAGTAGGTCGGCGACATGGTGTAGTAGGGCAGACGATAGTTTTCGGCAATCTTGCGGACCAGGTTTGCCGCGGCTTTCCAGTCGGGCAGTTTCTCGCCTAAGAAGGCGTGGAAGACGGTGCCGGAGGTGTAAAGCGTTTGCAGTTCGTCCTGAATGTCAAGCGCCGAGAAGATGTCCTCGGTGTAGCCGACCGGCAGG
>CAMOHW010000202.1 GCA_946615525.1 uncultured Clostridia bacterium
AACGCACCCCCTTTCTCTACAACTGCCCATCGTGCGCCGCGTTTTGCCGCTTCGGTGATCAGCGCATGGCTATCGTGGTGCAGTCCTTTGATACAAACGAACAAACTGTTCTCCGTAGCGCTTCTGGAATCGGTGCAAATAGCCGACACCTCCGATTCGCCGGAGAGTTCCGGGCAGCGAATATTTGCCGCCTTGCAAAGCAATTTTAATTTCATGGCGCGCCTCCGAAAGGTTTTTCCCTGTTTGACTTCCGGCGCTACGCGCTCTTTTTTGCATGTTAAGGCTCGTCAAGATCCTCATCTGTCAAGGATCGGAGCATAATTTCAATCACCGTTCCGTGAGGAACTTCACTTCCCGGCGGAATCGACTGGGCAATGACCTGGACGCCCTCTGATGCGGTATGGTTTCGCAACCCCCGAATCGAAAGGTTCAACCCGGCGTCGATCAGCGCTTGATTTGCCGCCCCCGGTGATTTGCCTATCACATCCGGCACCCGGACACTTTGTGAGGGGTCCACTTGCCCGAAATACAAGATGATCTTTCCGCCTTCTTTTTCCAAAACCGTTCCGGGCATGGGTGATTGTGCAACCACAAGCTCGCCTTCCCCAACGGTTACGATCTCCAAACCGCTTGCACGGCAGGAGTTGATCGCGTCTTCTCTTTTCCAATTCCGGCAATCCGGCGTTGTGATCGCCCGATTTTCCAATTCCTCCGCGGAATAGACCGGCTCAACGCCGAGATAAGGCAAAATTGCCTCCATAACCGCTCCGACATAGGGGGCGGCAACGGTGCTGCCATACAGAACGCCGGCGGTCGGTTCGTCAACAATGATGATGACCGCGTATTGCGGATCGTCTGCCGGAGCAAAAGCAACGGTAGAGCAAACATATTGCCCCAGACTGCCCGCGTTTTTCTTTTGCGAGGTTCCGGTCTTTGCGGCAATGCGGTAACCGGCAACATAGGCGTTCTTTGCGCCTCCGTCACCGGAAACACCCTCTTCCAGGATCTTAGAAACGGTGCGGCAGGTCTCTTCGCTGACGGTTTGGCGTTTTTCGGATTCTTCAAACCGCCAAACGACATTCCCTTCCGGGTCGGTAATGGAATCCATCAAATGCGGTGTTACCAAATACCCTCCGTTTGCAACCGAGGAAACCGCGGTAATTTGCTGTAACAAAGTAACATTGAAGTTTTGCCCAAACGAATAAATGGCAAGATCCAAATCGGTAAAGTTTTCTTCGGAGATCAGCACGCTTCCGCCCTCGCCGGGCAGATCGACGCCGGTCTTGCTGAGAAAACCGAATTTTTCTAAATAATCGTAAAACCGGTCGCCGCCCAATCGAAGTCCCACCGTCATCAAAACGGGGTTACAGGATTGTTGGATCCCCTCAACGAATGTCAGCGTGCCGTGTCCTTTGCGCTTGTGGCAATGAATGTTATACCCGAGAACGTTTTTTGAGCCGGTGCATTGGAAGGTTTCTTCCAATCTCACAACATCGCTCTCCAATGCCATGGCGGCGGTCATAATCTTAAAAGTGGAACCCGGAATATATGACTCGGTGATTGCTTTGTTCGACCACATAGTCAAAAGCAGTTCCCGCCGGAGCGCCGCGTATTCTTCGCTGTTTTGCGAAAAACCGCTTTGGGAAAGGATTTGCGCCGTTTGCTCATCAAGCGTCCAAGGATCGTTCAAATCAAAGTAGGGATAGGTGGTCATGGCAAGGATCGCGCCGGTTTTGACATTCATAACAATTCCTGCCGCGCGGTTTTGCCCGCCCGCCTCAATATAAGCGGTTTTGACTTGCTCATCTAATGCCGACTGCACGAACACATCCAATGTCGTGTGCAGATCGTTGCCAGGCGTTGCCGCCAGATACTGCTCGTATTGATCCGGCATGGCGTTTCCGCGCGCGTCTCTTGCGGTAACATAGCGCCCGTTTTCACCTGCCAGTTGATCGTTGTAATAATATTCCAGTCCGTAAAGCCCGGCTCCGTCGCTACCGGTAAATCCGATCGCCTGCGCGGCAAGCGAACCGTAGGGATAATACCTGGTGTTTACGGCCTCTACGCCGATCATACTTTGCAGTCCGTAGTCGCGGATCAGTTCGCGCACGCGGTCGGCGATCTCTTCGCTCGCATCGCGGGCGATCGTGCGATCCAAATAGCGGGTTTTTGCAATTTCCTCGCGCAACTTTTCGCGGTCGATCTGCAAAATATCCGAAAGACGAGCAGAAATCAGATCCGAATAGTCGGTTCCCTCGCCGTTCCGGTTTGCCTCGCTTTGTGCATAGGCAATGCGATTGGGGGATAAAAAGATACGATAAGATGTAGTGTGATCGGCAAGCAGGTTGCCGTTTGCATCATAGATTCTTCCCCGCGTAGCACTCACACGGCTCTCGGTGGTGACCTGGTCGATCACCTTTTGTTCGTATTTCTCATACCCGACTGTTTGCAGGATGAGAATACGGGAAGCAAGCCCTACAAACAAGAGAACGGCTACCGATAATAATATCAGCGACCGTTTTACAATTTGCGGTGCGGCGGG
>CAMOHW010000203.1 GCA_946615525.1 uncultured Clostridia bacterium
ATCCGTGCAATCGATCGCATCAAATGAATATCGCTATTGGAAAACTTTGCGAGCCATTGCTTTCACCCTACTCATTTTCCTTGCTTTTATCAATTTGATGGGGCTTTTCGCTCTTGGCTTGAACATTCTGCTAACGCTTACCAAAACGGATCCGGTAACTGCCGAGGTCGGTTATCAGCTCTTTTATGCCGCCGGATATTTTTCAGCATTTCTGTTGCCCGTCATCTTCTTGAAAAAGATGATCCGGAAAGCCGGTTTTGCATATCAACCTATGCGTTCCGCCTTAAAACTTTCCCCGTGGCTTCCGTTGATTTTGTTTTCCGGTATTTCGGTCATTCTGGCAGCGGCCTATGTCAACACCGCTTTGGTCAATGTTTTTTCCTTTGCGGATTTTACGCAGTTGTTGCCGGACACCACTGCCAACAACACTTGGTATCGTGCAGTTTTGAATTTTTTGGTTATTTGCCTGGTGCCCGCCATTTGTGAGGAGGTTTTATTCCGCGGTGCAATTTTAAGCAATTTGCTCCCCTTTGGAAGAACGCAGGCAATTTTTATCAGCGCCCTCTTGTTTGGCTTGATGCACCAGAATGTTGCCCAGTTTTTCTACGCGTTTTGTGCCGGAATTATTTTGGGCTTGATCTATGAACGCACGGGAAGTATTTGGAATTGTATGTTTTTGCACCTGGCCAACAATTTCTTTTCAACCTTTGAATCGGATTTTGCCGGCGCATTCGGCAGTAAACTTTCTCCAATCATCATTATCGTTTTGGAGGCATTCGTCTTTGCGGCAGGTTTGATTTCGGCAGTCATCCTGATCCTTCGTTTTGCCCCGCGCAAACAAACCTTCCGGGAAGGGATCTTCGGCAAATCCATCCCGGCGGATGATTCTTATTGTACCTATCCTGTTTCGGCAAAACAGCGTGTCAAACTGTTCTTCAATGCGCCAATGATCGCTTTTTTGATCCTGGTTGTAGTTGAGGCGGTTCTCATTCTCGTTTTGCTCCCGTTTTTCACATGATTTCGGATGAAAGTATGATCCGCGAAGCGCTTGCAGTTGCCGAGCTTGCAAGTCAAAATGGGGAAGTTCCCATTGGAGCCGTCCTTGTGGATGGAGAGGGAAATATCCTTGCCAAAGCGGCAAACCGAACCGAAACCGACCATAGCGCCGTTGCCCATGCCGAGCTTTTGGCAATTGCCGAAGCTTGCCGCCTTCGTAAGAGCCGCCGACTGACCGACTGCACGATCTATGCAACTTTGGAGCCGTGTCCCATGTGTGCCGGCGCCATTGCATCGGCGCGCATTCCACGCGTTGTTTTCGGGGCAAAAGATCCGCGTGCGGGAGCATACGGCAGCTTGCTCGATTTGTCGGTTCTTCCGCTGGAATCCAAACCGCAGGTAACCGGTGGCGTATTAGCGGAGGAGTGTTTGGCACCCATCCGCCTGTTCTTTCAAGAAAAGCGAAAACAATCCAAATGGAAATAAAGAGGTAATTATGCAAAAAACAATGATCCCGAAAGGATATCGCTCCTTTTTAACCCTTCGTCAAACCGAATGTGCAATCAAAAAGGTCAAGGACTTTTTTGAAAGCGATCTTGCAAAACAACTGAACTTGACGCGCGTTTCGGCACCGCTTTTTGTAGCGCCAGAAAGCGGACTGAATGATGATCTGAACGGCGTGGAGCGCCCGGTCGGCTTTGACCTTTTGTCGGGCAAAAAGCTGGAGATCGTCCATTCGCTTGCAAAATGGAAACGCTATGCCCTCAAAGAATACGAATTTGAAGTCGGCGAGGGGCTTTATACCGATATGAACGCCATTCGGCGGGACGAAGAAACCGACAACATTCATTCTATGTTTGTGGATCAATGGGACTGGGAAAAAATCATCCGGCACGAGGATCGGACGCAAAAAACGCTGGAAAGTACCGTAAAATCGATCTATACTGCCCTGCGTAATACCGAAAACTACATCGTCAACGAGTATTCCTTTATCAACAAACTCCTGCCGGAAAACATCACTTTTGTGACAACGCAGGAGTTGGAGGATCGTTACCCGGATCAAACGCCCAAAGAGCGTGAGTATCTTGCGGCAAAGGAATACGGAGCCATCTTTTTGGAGCAGATCGGCGGCGCGCTGAAAAGCGGGATCATTCACGACGGAAGAGCCCCCGACTACGACGATTGGACGCTCAACGGGGATATCATTGTATATTATCCGGTTTTGGATATTGCGCTTGAACTTTCTTCTATGGGTATTCGTGTAGATGAAGAGGCACTCAAGCGGCAACTTGCCGTCCGCGGGTGTGAGGAGCGCGCCAAACTGCCTTTCCATCGCGCGCTTTTGAACGGGGAACTGCCCTATACCATTGGAGGCGGTATTGGACAATCGCGTATGTGTATGTTCTTTTTGCGCAAGGCACACATTGGCGAGGTGCAATCCTCCTATTGGAAGCCCGAAGAACTTGCCGTTTGCAACGCGGCAGGCATCTATCTCCTATAAAAAGAAGGAAGAATCCCTACGGATTCTTCCTTCTTCTTT
>CAMOHW010000204.1 GCA_946615525.1 uncultured Clostridia bacterium
GACATTGACATTCAACTGAATCATTAATCAAAAGCGATCCCGCGCGGAAAAAGATATTCATTCTATCTTGCATTTCCGCGCGGGATATGTTATAATATCGGCGTGGGCTTCCAAAAGCCGACAACATGAGTTCGTAACCATCCTCATGTAAAACAAAACTAAGGAGAAAATCAATGAAAAGCACCACCAAAAAAAGCGTTCTTTTTGTAACGCAAGCGGCTGTCATTGCCGCGCTCTATGTTGTCCTGACGCACCTTTCCAACCTGGTAGGACTTGCCAGCGGCGTGATCCAGGTCCGCATTTCCGAAGCGCTTTGTATGCTCTCGTTCTTTACCCCCGCCGCCATTCCGGGAATGACGATCGGCTGCTTTTTGGCAAATCTGACCACCGGCTGCGTTTGGACGGACATTCTTTTCGGAACTCTGGCTTCCTTTTTGGGTGCCCTGGGCGGCTGGCTTTTGCGCAAGATTTCCGTTTGGCTCGTCCCCATTCCTACGGTGTTGGCAAACGCGTTGATCGTGCCGTTTGTCTTGATCCACGCCTACCATGTAGAGGATGCCTGGTGGTTCTGCTTTTTAACGGTTGGCGCGGGAGAACTCATCGCCGCCTATCTGTTGGGCATGGTCTTCTATTTTGCCGTTCGCAAGCCCCTGGGGAACGCGATACAGCAACATCACTTTTAATCTTTTGAGGAGGCGCGTATGAAACCGATTTCCCTTTCTACGGGTGCAAGTTTTGCAATCGGTCGGTTGGAATCCCACGGGTTTGATTGCTATGCCGTGGGCGGTTGCGTGCGCGATTCTCTGTTAGGTTTTGCTCCCCACGATTGGGATCTGACTACCAATGCAACGCCGCCGGAAATCGTTGCGGCATTTTCCGACTGCCGCGTGATCGAAACCGGCGCAAAGCACGGAACGGTAACCGTTCTTTATGAGAAAGAGCCGCTGGAAATTACCACCTTCCGCAAGGACGGCGCCTATGCCGACAACCGCCACCCGACTTCAGTCACCTTTTCCACATCTGTAGAGGATGACCTTTCCCGCCGCGATTTCACCGTAAACGCCATGGCATATCATCCCAAAAAAGGTCTGGTCGATTTGTTTGGCGGGCAGGAAGATCTGGCACGCGGCATCATTCGTTGCGTGGGGGATGCCGAAACCCGCTTTTATGAGGATGGATTGCGCATTTTGCGCGCGGTCCGCTTTGCCTCGGCGCTGGGTTTTACCTTGGAAGAAAATACCGCCCGTGCCGTTCGGAACTGCGAACATTTGCTGGATGGAATTGCCAGAGAGCGCATCCGCGAGGAATGGAGCAAACTGCTCCTGGGAAAAACGCCGGCAACCATTTTGCGGGACTATCCCGAAGTGTTTACCCGCATCCTGCCGGAGATAATGCCGGTAGCGCCCCAAACACTTGATCTTCTTGCCTCGGCGCCGCTCGATTTGCCGGTGCGGTTGGCATTGCTGTTTGACAGTTCCGAAAAAGTGCAGGAAGCACTTGCCCGCCTGCGCTATGACAATACCACACGGGAAGAAGTTGTTGCGTTGCTCGAACTGCAAAAGACCGTATCCGACCTGACCGAGATTGGTTTGCGCCGTCTGTTGCGGAGTTATTCCGCAAAAACGGTTGCCCGTCTGCTCTCTCTTTTGGAGTGCAAAGGCACCAATATCGGTGACGCAACGGTCGCGTTGCAAGTCATCCTTGCACGCGGCGACTGCACCTCTCTGCAAGCGCTTGCCGTAAAAGGGGATGATCTGATCGCCCTCGGCATTCCTGCCGGCAAACAGGTGGGAGCAATTTTGGAAACTCTCCTCGGGCGCGTCATTGACGGAACTTTGCCCAATGAAAAAAGCGCTCTGCTCTCGGCAGCAACCCTTTTGAATAAATAAAAAAGCAGGGACTGTTTTCAGCCCCTGTTTGTATATGGGATCATGCCATTTGATCCGGCAACTTCTTGCCTCCCAAAATGTGAAAGTGCAGATGCTTGACACTCTGGCAGGCGTCCTCCCCACAGTTTGAGATCACACGGTAACCGTTTTTCAGTCCCTCGGCGGCGGCAATTTTGGGAATCGCCTCAAAGATATCGGCAACGCATTTGCTGTTCTCCGCGCTCACGGCATCCATACTTGGGATGTGTTTTTTCGGCACCACCAGCACATGGACAGGCGCCATGGGGTTGATATCGCGGAAGGCATAAACCGTTTCATCCTCGTAAACTTTTGCGGAAGGAATGCTTCCTTCAATGATCTTACAAAAAATGCAATCCATTTTTCTTCTCCTTTGATCTTGATTACCTTTATTATACTTTGTCCCGTCTGTTTTGTCAATCCATTTTTTCGGAAAGGAGCACCCATGATAACCGATTTTTTTGACCGCCCCGACCTTTGGGAACGCCTTGCCGAAGAAGCACGCCCGATTTTACTTTGGGGCACCGGAAACGGAGCCGATAAGATCTTGAATGTTTGCGAGGCACGCGGCATTCGCGTTGCCGGCATTTTTGCCAGCGATGGATTTGTGCGCGACCGA
>CAMOHW010000205.1 GCA_946615525.1 uncultured Clostridia bacterium
CAAACTTGCCAATATGACGACCCCCGATCCTGCCGAGCTTTACCCAATGCTTGCGCAAATGGCGCAGGACGGTGTGGAATATGTTTTGATGGAAGCAACATCCCATGCGCTCGCGCTTGGAAAGTTGGAGCCCATCGAGTTTGAAGCCGCAATTTTCACCAATCTGACGCCGGATCATCTCGATTTTCACGGAACCATGGAGGAATATGCCAAGGCGAAAACCGAGTTGTTCCGCAAAAGCCGACTTTCGGTCATCAATCTGGATTCTCCGTTTGCCGATGAAATGATCCATGCTTCCGCAGGAAGGATCATCACCTGTTCGCAAACCTACAAAAAAGCGGACTATCTTGCCGAACAGATCGTTGATCACGGGCAAAACGGCGTTTCCTACAATTTGGTAGGGCCGCACTCCCGGCTTGCCATTCAGTGCGGGATCCCGGGCGCGTTCAGCGTGACCAATTCCATGCAGGCGGCGATCGTAGCAAAGGAACTCGGCTTTGGAGCGGCGGCGATCAAGGATGCGCTTGCTTCGGTTGGCGGTGTCAAAGGCAGAATGGAGCGCCTCAAACTCGGTCCCACTGCCGATTTTTCGGTCATTATCGATTATGCACATACGCCGGATGCACTGGAAAAGTTGCTCAAAACGGCAAAGGAGATCAACCCCGAAGGCAGAGTGGTTTTGGTGTTTGGTTGCGGTGGTGACCGTGACCGTTCCAAGCGCCCTTTGATGGGTGCCATTGCCGAAAAATATGCCGATCGGGTCATTGTCACTTCGGATAACAGCCGGAGCGAGGACCCTGCAAACATCATTCGCAATATTCTGGACGGAATGCATCAAAAGCATTCCGCAACCGTCATTCAAGATCGCAAAGAGGCGATTGAAACTGCCGTTCTTTCGGCGCAGGCGGGAGATTTGATCCTTCTTGCCGGCAAAGGACACGAAGAATACGAAATATCGGGTGAAGGACGAAAACCGTTCCATGAACGGGAAATCGTTTCCGGGGCACTTGCCCGCCGGGAAAGAGAGAAACGCGCATGAAAGTTTCCCTCGGTTCCGGACCAATTACCCTTTCCGAACTTGCCGACTTGTGCGGCGGTGTTCTGAATACTCCCCAAAGCAGCCGGATATGCGTAGAAGCGGTTTGTACCGACTCACGCGAAGCGGACTCCAAAACGCTGTTTTGGACGCTCCCGGGCAAAAAAGATGACGGCGAAGCGCATCTCGCGCAAGCCGTGGCGCTCGGTTGCCCGTGTGCGGTTTGCTCCCCCAATGCCGAGCCGATAACCGGCACCATTCAAGTGCGGGATCGTGTGCAAGCGCTTTTGCACCTTGCCAAAACCGTCCGGGCACAGGTCAATCCCCATTGCGTAGCCGTTACCGGTAGCGCGGGGAAGACCACTACAAAAGAGTTTTTATCCGCCGTTCTTTCACAAACAAAACCCACTTTCAAAACCATTGGAAACCACAATAGTTTGGTGGGTTTGCCGCTCTCGCTTTTGGAAATGAAGCCGAAAACCGAGTGGGCGGTTTTGGAAATGGGAATGAACGCAAAAGGGGAGATCAAGGCGCTTTCGACTCTTGCAGAGCCGGATGTTGCTATGATCACAAATATCGGAAAAGCACATATCGGACTGTTGGGCAGTCAATATGATATCTTACAGGCAAAACTGGAGATCCTTTCCGGCTTGCGCCCAAACGGTATTTTTTTGCTCAATGCAGACGATCCGTTTTTGTCCGCCGCCGTCGGTAAAAATTTCCGCAGGATTTCTCTCTCGGCAAATGGGAGAAAAGCCGACTTTTCGGCATAGAATATCCGTGTGGAACCTCAAAAAACCATTTTTGATCTGACATGGCGCGGCGGGCTGGAAACCGATTTGGAACTTGCTTTTTCCGGCAGACAATTCGTTTCTGCGGCTTTGTTTGCCTACGCGACCGGTGTTTATGCCGGCGTTTCGCCGCAGGATATTCGCCGCGGATTGGCAACGGCAGATCCCGGAAAACTGCGGCAAACGGTTTCGGTTTGCGGCGGTGTAACGCTGATTGAGGACTGTTACAACGCCTCGCCTGAATCCATGGCTGTTGCGCTGGAAACGCTGGATCGCTTTTGTGATCGACCGGGTTCTCGCGGGATCGCGGTTTTGGGCGATATGCTGGAGCTTGGGAGCCAAAGCAAACGCTTGCACGGAAATATCGGCAAACGCTTTGCCGAGGGAAAAGCCGAATTGCTTTTCACCATTGGAAAAGAGAGCGCCGAAATTGCCAAATGCGCCAAAGAAAACGGTGTTCCGTCAGATCACATTTTTCAAAATCCCGATCCGGGAGATCTTTCCGCTCTGATCGCCGCTTTGCAGACGATCGTTCAAACGGGGGATGTCATCCTGATCAAAGCCAGCCGCGCGATCGCGGCAGAACGGGTGGGTTCCGCACTCAAACACTTCTTGGAGAAGAGCGAGGGCAGGGATCATGCGTGAATGGACTTTGGAATACGGCTTGATTGCGAATGGAATGTTTCTTTTGACCTTG
>CAMOHW010000206.1 GCA_946615525.1 uncultured Clostridia bacterium
TCAGGATCTTTTCCTTGTCCATCAGTCACCTCCAGCAGATTTCATATGAATATTTGCTCATATGTCTAAACTTAGTATACTTCCCATATATGGATTGTCAACTACTTTTCTCAGGAATGTGATATATTGAGTAAAAACAAGCCTGCATGAAGGAGGCGTCAATATGATAGCAGTAGTAACAGGAGCTTCTTCCGGATTCGGACAGGAATATGTCCGGCAATTCGACAGCCGCGGTTATGATGAGATCTGGGTAATTGCCCGAAGAAAGGAACGCCTTGAGGCTCTTTCTTCTGAAGTCAATACCCCTCTGCGTCCCATCGCTTTGGACCTCAGCGAGGAGGAAGCCATCCGCTCCTTCTCCGGTCTTCTCGAACAGGAGAAACCACAAATCCACGCTCTCGTCAACGCAAGCGGTTTCGGTTATTTCGACGCTTTCACAGAACAGCCTCTCAACGACGCGCTGAATATGGTCGATCTGAACGATAAAGCGCTGATTTCCCTTTGTTACCTGTGTATTCCATACATGAAGGAAGGCAGTGAGATCTACAATATCGCCTCTTCTTCCGCCTTCCAGCCTGTTCCCTATATAGGTGTCTATCCGGAATTTCAAAAAATCAAAATTGAAAAGTGAGTTGATCGGTTTCGCTGATGTGATCCAGAACACCACCTGAACGCAACATTTCAATGACTGAGCCGGAGAGTTTTGCGCGAATGCGCAAATCCTCTACCGAAAAGAACGGTTCTTCATTTCTTGCCTGAATGATGTTCTCTGCCGCGTTTTCCCCAAGCCCCGGCATGGAAGAAAACGGCATTCGGATTCCGCCGCTCTCCGGCAGGAATGCATAGGAGTGCGATTTTTCCAGGTCAATGGGCAAAAAGCGGATTCCTCGAGCCATTGCCTCGTTCATCAATTGAAGCGTGGAAATGCTTGCAATCTCCTTTGGAGAGGCATCCTTTCCCCGCTGACGAATGTCCTTGATGAGGTTGACAACATATTGCTTCCCTTGCCGTGCCACGGTAGCGTCAAAACCGTTTGGTGCAACGGTAAACATAGTGCAATAGAACTCAACGGGTTTATAGACCTTATACCACGCCAAACGAATGGCAGAAATGACATAAGCCGCGGCGTGCGCTTTTGGGAACAGATATTTGATCTTTTTACAGGAAGCAATATACCATTCCGGAACATCATGCTTGCGCATTTCCTCTTCCCATTCGGGTTGCAGGCCTTTTCCTTTACGGACAGCTTCCATGATCTTGAATGCGAGCGCGTTTTCCAGCCCGTAGCGGATCATATCCAGCATAATACCGTCACGCGTTCCGATCACATGGGAAATATCGCAGATTCCCTCTTTGATCAGGTCTTGTGCGTTCCCCAGCCACACGTCTGTTCCGTGCGTTAAGCCGGAAATTTGAAGCAGATCGGCAAAGTTTTGCGGCTTCGCATCCAAAAGAACCTGTTGCACAAAGTTTGTGCCCAGTTCCGGAAGCCCGAAAGTGCCAATTTCGCAATCGATATCCGCCGGTTCAATGCCGAGCGGGCGTGTGGAATGGAGCAATTCGTAAACCGAAGGATCGTTCATAGCAACATCTAAAACCGATGTGTTGGTAAAGGTTTCCAACCACTTGTATTTTGTCGGAATATCGTGCCCCAGCTCGTCCAGTTTTAAGATGGTATCATGCAGATAGGAGAACGCAAAGTGGGTAGTAACTACATCCGAATCTGCGTCATCTGCCGGGTGTTGGACCGGGGTAAAATCAAAAACTTCCCTGTTCTGCGGAACAACAATAATGCCGCCGGGATGTTGCCCTGTTGTTTTCTTGACACCGACACAGTATGAGATCAAACGGTTCATTTCGGCGCGCGAAAGACTGATGCCCAACTGCTCGAGATACTTTGCAACATAGCCAAAGGCCGTTTTGCTTGCCAGCGTTCCAATGGTTCCGGCGCGAAAGACGTGTCCTTCGCCAAAGAGTTCCTCTGTATATTTGTGCACTCTTCCCTGTACATCCCCCGAGAAATTGAGGTCAATATCCGGTGATTTATCGCCATAGAACCCCAGGAAGGTTTCAAACATGATGTCATGTCCGTCGGTGCGGTATTTGGTGCCGCATTTGGGGCAGATTTTATCCGGCAGGTCAAATCCGGAGCCGTATTCGCCGTTGACAAAGAACTCGCTGTGCTTGCACTCCGGATTGGGACAATAGTAGTGCGGTGGAAGCGGATTGACCTCCGAAATGCCTGCCATAGTGGCTACAAAAGAGGAGCCGACAGAGCCGCGCGATCCGACCAGATATCCCTGCTCCTCGCTGAAATGGACAAGCCGCTGCGCAATCAGATACAGAACGGCAAATCCGTTTTTGATGATGGAAGAAAGCTCTTTTTCCAGGCGTGCAGAAACAATTTCGGGCAACGGATCCCCATATTGATCCTTTGCGCGTTTCCAGCACATATCCTGTAATTCCTGCTCGGCGCCTGCCATTTCAGGCGGAGAGGATCCCTTGGGAATC